>JAJYPZ010000052.1 GCA_021794855.1 Pseudomonadota bacterium
CCGTTATCGGCGGCGTCATCCAGCATAATACTATCGAAGCCATCGATGCCGATGACGGCCCCAACTGCTACACCCCCGATCCTGTTCTCCCGGAAGCCGGGACTTTGTCCATGATGGCTGTTGGTCTGGGCCTGATCGGTCTGCGCTTACGTCGTAAAAGCAAGTAATCGCTAAACACGTCCCGGCTTAAGCCCGCCGGGACTAGATTGAAGTACATATTTAGGCCACGATTTTCGTTTTCCAGCTCCTTGAGCTTCATCATCTAGGCTTCCATGCCACCAAATTTGGCACACCATATTTAAAATCTGGCAAAACCCGTACCATGCTCGCAGCATAAAGCCGACTCTGGCATACCGCCGTCGGACTGCAAATATCTACATAATGTGACTGTCGGCATAGCGGGGCATCTTCATGTAAAAAAATCCTCAAATCGCATTTTAAGTAAATTCTACTTTTATTCGTCGGGGCGATTGCCATTCTAATTTGAACTTCCCAATTTACCAGTAGATAGTTTGCGAAATGCATCCATCATCTCACTTACCGTGAACAGATTGTGAATGGCAACGGTGTATAGATAAGCTAGAAAGGCGCAAAGCCTTATGGGTCTTGGTGGTGATGGGCGGAATCGAACCGCCGACCTATGGGTTATGAATCCATCGCTCTAACCGTCTGAGCTACATCACCGGCATCCTGAGAAGCCGAACATTATCATGGCAGGCGCTCTCTTTTGTCAAGTTTGGTAAAATATGCATCTAATCCTTGCGCCGGTTCCGTTTTTATCGGATAATGCCGTCCTCTCTGCGTACACGCCGCAGCACCAAAGGAAAGCGCCATGAAAGAAAATCTGCACCCCAAATACGAAGCGATCAACATCACTTGCAGTTGCGGCAATCAGTTCGTCACGCGGTCGACGATGTCTAAAAGCCTGCATGTCGAAGTTTGCTCCGAATGCCATCCGTTCTATACCGGAAAACAGAAGATCGTCGATACCGCCGGCCGGGTTGAGAAATTCCGTCAAAAATACGGCATGGGCAAATCTGTCGCATAATTGCGACGGTTTGTTACCGCAAGTAAGGGCAGCTAAGCTGCCTTTTTTATTTTTGCTGTAAAATCAGTTTCAATTTCTCTTGCCGGGATTCAAACCTACAGTGATCACGCCGTCTCGCGAACATCAGATCGTACCCTTTCTTTTGATGCTCGTATTGAGCTTGGCGTGGTTGTTACCCGGATTGGTCGGACACGAACCGTGGAAAGGCGATGAAGCCCAAACCATGGGACTGATCCACAGCGTACTGGCCGGGGCTCCTCTTGCCGTGCCGACTTTGGCCGGCGAGCCTTGGCCGTACGCTCCTCCCCCTTTATTCAGCCTGATCGGCGCGACATTTGCGCAAATTTTTGCGCCGCTGCTGCCTGCGCATGACGGCGCCCGGCTTGCCGGCGGCAGTTTTATATTGTTGATGCTGATTTTTGCCGCCCTGACCGGGAGAGAACTCTACGGCCGCGAACACGGGCGTCTAGTGGTACTGGTGTTGATCGGCAGCATAGGTTTATGGCTCAGCGCGCACGAATCGATTCCGCAAACCGCGCTTTTGACCGGGGTTGCAATGGTGGGTTACGGCGCGGCATTGTCGCTCCGTCGTCCATATCTCGGCGGCGCGCTTACCGGTACCGGTCTTGGCATCAGCTTCATGAGCATAGGTTTTGCCGAAACGCTGGCACTGGCATTGACTCTGCTCGCGTTGCCGCTCTTCGGTCCGGCGTGGCGACAAATATCCACTGTCAAGGCAGCGGCCGTCGCTGTACTGTTTGCTGCGCCTTGGTGGCTGATCTGGCCGCTTGCGCTGTACCATAACAGCCCGGCCTTGTTTATGGACTGGTGGCATCATCAAATTCAGGCGCGCTTCATATTCTGGGCTCATCATAAAACGGTCACCTTGTATTATATCCAGTTTCTGCCCTGGTTTACTTGGCCCGCTTGGCCGCTGGCATTGTGGACGGTGTGGAAGAGCGGCCGCCGCAAAACTTTAACCGATACCGGTATCGTGTTGCCTCTGGCGATGTGGGTCAGCTTTACCGCGGTTTTAAGTTGTACCACCGCTCCCAATCCGGATGAAGGTTTGCCTCTGCTGCTGCCGCTGGCGTGGTTGGCAGCCGGCAGCACATATACGCTGCGCCGGGGCGCTGCCAACGCATTATACTGGTTTGCAATCATGACCTTTGCAGTCGTCGCCACTGCCGCCTGGATATACTGGAGCGCGCTGGATCTGGGTTTCCCGCCTCAGCTCGCGCTGCATTTGCATAAGCTGCAGCCGCGTTATCAAGGCGCCATACATCCACTGCTGGTCGGTGCTGCAGCACTCTATTGCCTGGCCTGGATAATATTGCTGTTGCGCATGAAACGTTCGCCACAACGGCCTTTACTGGCCTGGGCCGCAGGCATGACGCTAGCCTGGGGATTGGCCGCCAATTTATTCGTGCATCCGCTGGATGAGCGGCTCAGCTATGCCGCCATCATGAAATCGCTGGAGCCGCATTTGCCCGCCCGTTCGTGCATTGCCAGCCGGGGCATTAACAGCGGGGCGCGAGCCATGCTCGACTATTATCTCGGAGTAGAAACCCTGCGAGAAGAAAGCGTAGGCAAAACTTCCTGCCGCTATTTGCTGATCGAAGACCAGAACGAAAGTTCCAAGCTGCCGAAACTCGAGGGCTGGCGACCGGTATGGCACGACAGCCGGCTGGGCCATCACGCGGAACGCTATATTCTTTATCGTGCCCGACATGGTTAGCGGAGTGATACTTTCCGGCGGCGCTTCGCGCCGCATGGGTCAGGATAAAGGCCTGACGCCATTTGCAGGACTGCCATTGATACAGCACGTCATTTCGCGCATCGCTCCGCAGGTAGAAGAATTGCACATCAACACACACCGCCGCAATGAGGAATACCGGCAATTCGGCTACCCGCTCGTAACCGATGAAATGGCTGATTTTCAAGGTCCTCTGGCCGGCGTCCTGGCAGGCTTGAAAGCTTCCCGTTACGAGTGGGTATTCACCGCTCCCTGCGACACCCCCTTTTTACCGCCGGATCTGGTTGCGCGTCTGCTGGCATCGGCTACTGGCGCAGACCTGGTTGTCGCCAGCACCGAACGGGCGCACGCCACAACCATGCTGTGTCGGCGCAGCCTTGCCGGCAACCTCGCGGCAGCGCTGGCGCAAGGAGTCCGCCGCGTACAGGACTGGCAAGCCGAACAGCGTTGCATACTGGTACATTTCGACGATGAGGCCGCGTTCGCCAATCTCAATACTCCGGAACAGCTGGCGAATGCGCTTAAGCCTCCCCGCCGGCTATGAGCAGCTCTTGAATCGCGCCCACGCTTCAATTAGCCACCCTTAAAAACTCCAGGTAATTCCTGCGCTGACTATCTGTTGAGGAATCAGTTGCACACCGTTGACGTATTGATAAAGCGGCACGTAAAGATTGGCGTTAGCCTGCCAGTCATGATCGATCTGCCACAAAATTCCCGGCGTCAGGTATACGCTTTTCAGCCCGGAATCCAGAGGGTCGCTGTTAAAACCGCTGTCGGCCTTGCGGATCGTGCCGTTGAGCATCAATGTCGGAATGAGACGGGTAGTATGCTGCCAGGCATCGTAATGCATGCCAGCTACGATCTGCAAGCTGTCGCCGGGACGATAATTGTCGCTGGTGCTGACGGCGCTGCGGACGATAGCCTGAGCAAACCAGCCCCAGCCCTTTTCCTGACCCATTTCGTAGCCGCCGATCAGCACATCGGTACTGCCTGTACCCGGCTCGGTATCGCGGTCGAATCCGGGGGCGGTATAAGTACCGGTAGGCAATTTCAGACCGAATATCAAACCGCTCGACATATCCGGCGAAAATCCGCTATACATCCCCATGAGGCGGACATCGGACAAAGCGCTCACGTTGCTGTTAGCGATCTGGGCAGGACTGCTGCCGAAATTGACGTTGGTAGCGAAACTTCTCTGCCAGTACGGCACCATCGCCATCAGACCCCAGTCGCGGTTAAATTGATACTGCATATTCAGGTTGGTGAAGGCAGTACGGATTTGCTGGTCAGCGCTCTGGCTCAGCGGGATTTTGCTACTTCCCGCCTCGGCGGCATTCTGGTCCAGAAAAGTTTCCTGAAGATTGACGCTGCCGCCCTGACTGGAGGGCAAAGCCATCCCCGGCATGCCCACATCGAACATCCCGCACCCGCAGGCGCAGGCAGATGCCGTATCGGGCGTCATGACCAGTACGACAAGCGCGATTATAAAATTTTGCGCCGTGACGGACGCCGACATTGATCTTGCTGACTGCATTTTCCATACTCCCGATTATTACGAAAAGCCTTTGCACGATTGCTGCGCTCGTTCATATTTCATTAAAAGCTCGAAGCGGCACGCCCCACTGCTTACAAAGATTTTATATAAATGATTGAGAACGCCTTGAGAAAAAATAATAAAACCTGAGCGAGACTTTAACAATGCGACATATTGCCGCAGCTTGCGCAAGATGGCTTTAGCTGAGTAAAATGCGCGAACCTTTCCGGAAATCCGACTTATGACTCGTGCGGCCACGCCTGCGAATAAAAATCTCCGGCGATTGTTCATATTGAGAATTATTGCCGTTGTCGGGCAGATTATCGCGATATTTATCGTCACGTACGTCATCGGCCTGCGCCTGCCCTTGACATTGATGGTCCCGGTACTGGGTTTTTTAACCGCTTTCAATTTTCTTACCTGGCTGCGTCTTAAAAACCCCGCGCCGGTGACCGATCTGGAACTGGTCGGACAATTGCTCGCCGACATCGTCGCACTGGCCGTATTGCTCTACGCCAGCGGCGGTTCGACGAATCCTTTCGTCTCGCTCTTTCTGCTGCCGTTAACCATCGCCGCGGCGATTCTGCCGCCTCGCCAGACCTGGTTTATCGCCGGAATAACGGTTTGCTGTTATACGACGCTGCTGTTCAGCTACGAACCGCTGGTGCGTAAAGGCATGGAGTTGCACCCGCTGATGGCCATGGAACCGGGCAGTCCGGCGCATGGAGGGCATGCCGGTTATTTCGAACTGCACGTCGTCGGCATGTGGTTCAATTTCCTGCTCAGCGCGGTACTGATCGCCTACTTTGTGGTACGCATGGCGGCTTCGATTCGCGAACGCGACCGGCTGCTGCTCACCGCGCGCGAAACCGCCCTGCGCGACGAACACATTATTGCACTCGGCACTCTGGCGGCGGGGGCTGCCCACGAATTGGGTACGCCATTGGCGACCATGGCGATCATTACCCACGAATTGCAGCAAGAGCACGGCAATCACAACGAGCTGAACGAGGATTTACGTCTGTTGCGGCTACAGATCGACAGCTGCAAGACTATACTTTCAAAATTACTCGACACCGCCGGACAGACGCGGAGCGGCAGCTTGGCCCAGGTTCGGTCCGACCAATATCTCGATGAATTGATTGAGCAATGGCAAATCATCCGTCCCGGAATCGCGTTAATCAGAATCGAGAACGGACTGTCGCCCGCTCCGTATATCGCCACAGAAGCTTCTTTGAGTCACGCCATAATGAACCTGCTCAACAATGCCGCCGATGCATCGCCGGATTACGTAGAATTCATTACCAGTTGGGACGAACGCCGACTCAGCATCCAGATTTGCGATCGCGGTCCCGGCTTGGCTCCGGATACTCTGGCCAGCGCCGGCCAACCGTTTTTTACGACCAAGGCGCCCGGCAAAGGGACGGGGATCGGCCTGTTTCTCGCCAACGCGAGTATCGAGCGCTTCGGCGGCAGCGTCAGTTTAAGCAATCGTGCGGGAGGCGGGGCCCGTATCGAAGTTTTGCTGCCGGTGCTGCCTGCCATCGGGAAGAACCCTCATGACGGATAAATCCATCGACGATTACAGCCCCGGCAAAAATCCTCCCAGTTTATTGCTGGCCGACGACGATGCCGTATTTTGCGACGTACTCGCCCGGGCGCTGAGTAAACGCGGCTATCGGGTAATGGTGGCATACGACGCCGATTCTGCCTGGACTCGAGTACGGAATGCGCCTCCCGACTATGCAATCGTCGATTTGAAAATGCCGGGGCCATCGGGACTGACGCTGGTAAAAAAACTGATGGGATGCGCCCAGCCGCCACGTATTCTCGTCCTCACCGGTTACGCGAGCATCGCCACCGCCATCGAATCGATTAAACTGGGGGCCGTACACTATCTTGCGAAGCCCGCCGACACCGAAGAAATCCTCGCGGCTTTGACGCTAAATAAAAACGATGCAGCCATTCCGATCGATACCATGCCGCTCTCGGTAAACCGCCTGGAATGGGAACACATCCAGAAAATCCTGAACGAGCACCATGGCAACATTTCAGCCACCGCCAGAGCGCTGAATATGCATCGGCGAACGTTACAGCGCAAGCTGCTTAAGCATCCGGCAAGACATTGATCGGCTACGCAATCCCGTAAAATACGCTCCGTCCCGGGCCGATAATTTTGGATTTCCCCACCCCAGGCTAGTGACGCAGCCGAAATCTCATGCTAAGGTAATCGAACTTTTTATTAAGGAGTCGATTATGGCCGTACTGGAACTTAACCAGGAAAACTTTGAATCCACCGTGCTCAACAATGATTTTGTGATCGTTGATTTCTGGGCGCCCTGGTGCGGCCCTTGCCGTGCGTTCGCCCCTACCTTCGAGGCCGCTTCCGAAAAACATCCCGACATCACGTTTGCCAAGGTAAATACGGAAGAAGAACAGGAAATCGGCGCCAGCTTCCAGATCCGCTCTATCCCCACGCTGATGATATTCCGCGAAAAAGTCATTATCTATTCGCAACCCGGCTCGATGCCCGCGTCAGCATTCGACGAACTGATCGCTAAAGTCCGCGAACTCGACATGGCGCAGGTGCACAAGGAAATCGCCGAAGAACAGCAGGCCGCGCAAGCTTCGCAGTCCTGACCGGCAAAAGGTCTGCAGCGCCCGGGTACAGACCTGCCCGGATTTCGCGATGGCTCGGCAGCGGCAATACTCATAGCCGCTGCGGGCACGGGCTCGATTCAGCGGCCAGACCCGGATGCCGGCGGTGGCAACTGCCAGCGTACGCACGGCAGCTTGCATTGCAAAATCGCCAGACGCAACGCTTCCACAGCCGCCATACGCGGAAAACTTTTACGCCAGGCCAGCGCGACCACCCGATCCGGCACCGGATCGGAAAATGGGCGAAAA
>JAJYPZ010000053.1 GCA_021794855.1 Pseudomonadota bacterium
GACTCCGGGGTCGTGGACTTCTATGCCCAGATAATCGTTGCCGGGATGCGCGGCGGCGATTTCGGCGGTCGCGTCGCCCATGCCGAAACCGATTTCCAGGATTTTCGGCGCGACGCGGCCGAAAGCTGCCTCAAGATCCATCGTCTGAGCGCTATAGGGAATGCCGTAGACGCTTTGCAGCTGTTCCTGCGCCCGTCGTTGAGCGATCGACATGTGACCGCGGCGCAGGACGAAACTTCGGATGGGCCGACCGACCGGACTGGCTTGGTCGTTCATCAGCTGCCGATCACGCCGGCGACGGGCGAAGAAGGGCTGGCAGTATAGATTTTTTTGGCCATGCGTCCAGCAAGAAACGCCTCGCGTCCGGCCTGTACGGCTTTTCGCATCGCGCCCGCCATCATCACGGGCTGCTGCGCGCCGGCAATTGCCGTATTCATCAGTACGCCCGCACAGCCCAGTTCCATCGCGATGGCGGCATCGCTGGCAGTGCCGACGCCGGCATCGACGATGACGGGTACGCGCAATTCGTTAATGATGATTTGCAGATTCCACGGATTGAGTATGCCCATCCCGGAGCCGATGAGCGACGCCAGAGGCATGACCGCGACGCAGCCCATCGCTTCGAATTGCCGGGCGACAATAGGGTCGTCGGAGGTGTAAACCATGACCTTGAAGCCTTCCCTGATCAGAATCTCCGCCGCCTTGATCGTTTCGATTACGTTGGGGTAGAGGCTTTTCGGGTCGCCCAGCACTTCCAGCTTGACCAGGTCGTGACCGTCCAGTAGCTCGCGCGCCAGACGCAAGGTGCGTACCGCGTCGTCCGCCGTATAGCAACCGGCGGTATTGGGCAAATAGGTATATTTAGCCGACGGCAAGCTGTCGAGCAGATTCGGCTGTCCGGCTTCCTGGCCGAGATTGGTGCGGCGTATCGCCACCGTGACTATTTCTGCGCCGCTCGCTTCGACGGCCAGCCGGGTTTGCTCGAAATCGCGATATTTGCCGGTGCCTACCAATAAACGCGACTGGTATTTTTTACCGGCTATGATCAATTCGTCCATAAATTAAAGTGTGCCTGATGAAGTGATTAGAAATAAGGGCTAACCGCCGCCCACGGCGACCACGATTTCCAGCTTGTCGTCAGCCTGAAGCGGCGTAGCCGGATAAGCGCTACGCGGAACTATATCGCCGTTACGTTCTATGGCCAGTTTTTTGCCGGCCAGGTCAAGTTCGATAATGAGGTCGGCCATCGTCGCAGATTTGCGTATCTGCTTGCGTACGCCGTTAATGGTTAATTCAATCACCTTCAATTCCCTCGTGATTTCGAGTATGATAAGAAACTGATTTTACCACAGCGGGTGTAGTTCAATGGTAGAACGAAAGCTTCCCAAGCTCTAGACGTGGGTTCGATCCCCATCACCCGCTCCAGTCTCGTCCGCTTCCTGTTTATCCTGACATAAACTTGTCTTTTATGTTTGAAAATATACGCGCCTGAAGATAAAAACTATTAATATCGTGGTTATGGTCTAGAATGAAATCTAGTGCTGTTGCAGCGGAAAATGGGGAAATGGGCAGCATGGTGATATTTCCCGACTAGGTCTTGGAATAGGTCGTTTGTCTGCTTGGCAGGCGAGGAGAGCGGCATATATGGAAAACAGACAACGTAATGTGGTGAATTTGTCGCAATTCGATAAACCCAGGCAGTTATTGAGCCCGGGCGAAGTTGCCTTGCTGCTTAAAGACTGCAGGGACAGGCTGATCAGCGCTGTCGAACATGTCTGGGGCGAGACCAGAGTGCAGGTCGAGAACGATCTGATCGATCTGGCCGAAAACTCTCCTATTCTGGAAAACAGAAATTTATATTATCAGGCGCAGGGTTTGTTGCGTAATCGCAACGAGTCCTTGAATGCCGGTTTGCGCAAGAATTTTATCGTCCTGGTGGAAACCCACATACGCAGTACGCGCGAGGCCGCTGCGGTACCGGTCGAGATCACAGCGGATCTGGACCTGTCGTTGGTCGACGAGGCAGCCTTCGAAGAATCGCTGGCGCTCAGTAAATCGGCAACGCGCATGCAGATGAATGCCGTAGAAGAATTGGCGGCACTGGAACAGCGCATTGCAGCATTGTTGCGTTTGCCGCCGGACCGAAACGCGGTTAATCCTTTTGCGCCCAAATATCTATGCGAGGCGTTTTTGACTGCCAGTAAGGAATTGGAAACGAATTCCCGTGTCCGCTTGATATTGCTGCAACATTTCGATTCGCATGTCGGTCCTGTTTTGCCCAGAACGTATCAGAAGATCAATCAATTTCTGATGGAAAAGGGCATATTGCCGTCGATTAAGGTCGGCATGAGCGGGATGCGCGAACGTAACCGGATTGTCGCAAAAAATCAGACTGCCGGGGGGGAAGGAATGACCTCGGCAACCGCAGGGGCCGAAGGTGGAGAAAATTCCGATAATATCGATGTATTCGCATTATTGCAGCAATTATTAAACCAGCAGCATAGCCAAGTGTCGTCGGGTGGCGTAACTGGCGGGGGCATACTGCAAAACTCGCCACAGCATTCGCCGGAGCAGATTACTGCAAACCAGATTGCAGCTTTGACTTTGTTGCAACGCGGCCAGTATTCCGGCAACCCGGGAGTCAAGCTGGATCCGGGCATCATTCAGGCCGGCACGACCAATATCCTGCGCGATATCCGCGATGCCGGTCTGGTGCAGGCGACTAACCGGACCGACGATTTCGTGATCGACATCGTTGCCATGCTGTTCGATTACGTGTTCGACGATGAAAATATCCCCGCCGCACTCAAAGCGCTGATCGGACGCTTGCAGATCCCCGTTTTGAAAATCGCGATGCTGGATCGCCAGTTTTTTTCCAGAAAAACGCATCCTGCACGTCGTTTGCTCGACGAAATGGCCAGCGCGTCGGTAGGCTGGACCGAAACCGGCGCATATAATTCGGCGCTCTACGTCAAAATGTCCGATATCGTGCAAACGGTAATCAATGATTATGCAGAAGACGTCAGCGTTTTCGAAAAGCTGTTGGCGGACCTGGAAGCTTTTGTCGCGAATCATGAGGCTGAAGCAGAAACTGCCGTCAATGAAACGGCCAAGGCGCTTGAAGAGGAGGAACGCGTACAGGCCGCGAGCGTAATCGTACAAGACATCGTCAGCCGGGTCTGCGGCGAAAACGAGAGTTTCGATCGCTCCGGTCAGTCGCAGCCGGCTTATCCGGATTTGATCGTCCAATTCGTCATGAGTACCTGGCAGAAAGTCCTGCTGCACGTCTATCTTCACGAAGGCGAACAGAGTTCCGCGTGGCAAACGGGCTTGAAAACCATGAGCGATCTGTTGTGGAGCGTGACCCCAAAATTGACTACCGAAGATCGCCTGGGCCTGGTTTCCATGCTGCCCGACCTGTTAAAACAATTGCGCGACGGGATGAATCTCATCCAGCTCGATTCCGCCCGGCGAGAAGTGATTTTTTCCGGACTGGTGTCCTGTCACGCGGTAGCGGTCAAAGCGGGCCTCCAATCCTCGGCCAAATTGCAAGGCGCCGATGCCGAAGCTTATTCTTCGGCTCTTGCTGGCTCAGCGCAGACGGAACCTCCTATTGAAACGATCGATGAAGTGACGGAGCATTTCGATTTTGCAAACGATCCCGCCGAGTCTATGGACGAGGACGAATTTACCGAGCAGGCGCGCGCACTTAAAAAAGGTATGTGGCTGGAATTTGCCGATGCCGGAGGGGGCAGTCATCCAGCCCGGTTATCGTGGGTGAGTTCGTTGCGTGGCGTTTATCTGTTTACCAATAATCAGGGGCTTAATGCAATCACTATCGCATTGCCCAGACTTGCGGCGCGATTGCGCAGCGGCGAAGCGCGAATAATAAAAACCACTTCATTGACTGAGCGAGCGGTGGACCGTTTGATTGGCAAGCTGCAGGGGCGCAGCCGGTAGAACGTTAGAAGCTTAGCTGTCGGTCACGCAACCACGGAGGCTCCCGCAAGAATCCAGGTATCGCCTTTTTCCAGCATCCGGTCCAGGCTGACGAGCAGGGTTTTTTGATCCAGCGTCGTTTTGAACTGGCGTTCACGTGAATATTGTATGCTGTCGATGATCAGGGAAAAATGCCCGTTACGCGGCATGCTGGTCATTATCGCCATGATCGCTCCGTTGTCGGGGACTGGTGAACTGACGCTTCCCGCCGATTGCAGCGGATGCAGCATCAATAGCACCGGGGTATGAGCCATGATTTCCATCCCGACGTGCGTATTATTTTCCTGATCACGCAAGAGTCGTCGAACTACCGCCAGTTTCCATTGCGCCTTGTTTTCTTGTACTCCAGTCAGGCAGCCCAGACGCAGCCAGTTGTTATCGGACGGCGGACTGCAGGCTAAATAGCCTTTTTGGCTTTCATTTTCCGTCACCCAGTTTTCTAAAGGCAGCGTCGGTTTTTTTTGCGGGCGAAACCCCGCTTGCTGGCGATTACGCGTTGCTTCAGTGACGAATCCGTATAACTGGATATCGATCATTTCATCATAACGTATATCCGTATCGTATTCGGCACTTGTATCGCTCCCGAAACCATCGGTTTTCAGGGCGGTACAGATAATGTAAAACCCGTGGATGACATTCAAAAGCTTTTTTGCTTCGATGCGCGGATTTTTACGTAATTTTCCCATATTTGCGGGCGTCAACTGTAACTCGGCATACGCCAGCATTTTAAGGTATTCAGGTAAGCGGGCATCGGTTTCGGTGGTTGAGTCAGGTTTCGAAGTAGTAATCACTTGCCTGGTGCGCCGCAGCTGCGCAAGCAGGGTGGAAGCATCCCAAGCGCGGCAATGAGCGGTGAACGATTGCTCGGTTACCCGTTCCACGCCTCCGGGTCGGGATAGATTAATGCAGAAATGGTGGCGCCCCGGTATGGGATTTTTTTCTATTTCGACCAGATGGACCCATTTAAGTATCCAGATATCGGCCATTTCGATTTGTCGGGCTCGTAACGAGCTGACGTGTATCTGGCTCAATAACAATACCCGCATATATTGATTGGAGCATCTCGAACCGCTGCTGTATAACGGAATAAGTTCCTGTTCAAAGGCCCTTTCTTCTGCATAACGATACGTATTGTGAAGCATCAGCCAGAAATCCTCGCCAGGAGGGTCATAATGGATAAAGCGCCATTTAAACAAATGACCGAGATTGTGCAGCGCGCGCAAGCATATTTTTCGCAGCGTTTCGTCATCGAAACCGGCAGGGTCCCGGACGCGTTCAGGATCGATGGCTTCATAGCAGACATGGCTCAATTCGTTATAGCAGCTATAAATACCGCGCCAGAGCAGGCTTTCCATGGCGGACGACATGCGGGAATGACGCAGGTATTGCGCGCTCAGGCTATGCAATAAAGGTTGGGCGTAATCGTCGATCGTCATGATCACGTCGAGCCGGTCTGGTTCCGCCATTTTGCCTTTTTGCCGGCGCACGTCCTGTAGTGCGCAGATTATTTGCTCCGGTGTACCTTTTGTATCGGTAGCGGACAATTCGCTCAGCCATTGCGTAACGTTTTTTCGATTGGCAAATGGATTCAGCTTGGATTTGTTGGTATTAAAAGGCATCCATTTATCAAACATAATTCCCCCCCTGTTGACGCAGAATAATCGGGGCCCCGTATTATCGATGTGCGTCGAGTATGCTGCGATAGCCGTGTTTTGCAGGCTTTTATAAATTTTATTTTAATCCGTCTTCCGTGCTGCGGTGGACAGTCTTGCCGCGTTTGCCCGTACTGATTATTTAAAATTATTTATAGCCGCTGTCTGGTCCATTGTGCCACAGAAGCCATGGCCGCAGGAAGTGCAGCCAGATCGCTGCCGCCGGCTTGCGCCATATCCGCTCGACCGCCCCCTTTTCCGCTGATTTGCAAAGCGACGAAATTAGCCAGTTCGCCGGCTTTTATGCGGTCAGTCAGATCGGCTGACAGACCGACTACCACGCTGATTTTTTCGCCTTGCGTGCCGGACAGAACAATAACGCAGGAACCCAGTTTGTTTTTTAATAAATCCAGTGCTTCGCGCAATATTCTGTTGTCGGCATCGTCGAGCTGAGCGGATAAAACATGCGTCTGTCCTATCTGTATCGCTTGCGTCGCCAGGTCGCCTAATTGGAAAGCCAGAAGTCTGGATTTCAGCTTGTCTCGCTCTTTTTCCAGGTATTTGACGGTATCGAGGACCTGTCCGATTTTTTGCGTCAATTCGGCGCCCGGCGTTTTCAATAAATCCGTTAATTCCTGCAACTGACGTTGTTGCGTCTGGACATAAGCGATGGCTTTGGCACCGGTTACCGCTTCAATCCGGCGAATACCGGCGGCAACTCCGGTTTCGGCAACGATTTTAAACAGCCCGAGATCTCCGGTGCGCGGGACGTGCGTTCCACCGCATAATTCGGTGGAAAAGTCGCCCATGCCGATGACTCGTACCTGATCGCCGTATTTTTCTCCGAATAAGGCCATCGCACCATGTAGAATTGCATCGTCGTAGCTCATCAAATCGGTCGCAATAGAGACATTGCGTCGGATTTCCGCATTGACCGAATTTTCTATCTGCTGTATTTGTTCCGGGGTGAGGGCTTCGTTATGGGCAAAATCGAAACGGGTTTTATCCGCATCAACCAGTGAACCTTTTTGCGTGACATGCGACCCGAGTATGCTGCGCAATGCCGCGTGTAGCAAATGCGTAGCGGAATGGTTGGCCGCGGTGCGGGCGCGGTTTTCCGCGTCGACGACGGTTTTGACGCGATCGCCTGCGGCGAGGGTTCCGCTGCGCAATACACCGCTATGCCCGAATATTTCCGGCTGGATTTTTTGCGTGTCCTCAATTTCAAATAAACAGTTTTCGTTCAATAATTCGCCGCGATCGCCGACCTGACCGCCGGACTCGGGATAAAAGGGAGTCTGGTCGAGGACGATCACAGCCTTATCGCCGGCGGTTACGCGATCGACCGGCGTACCGTTCTGGTAAATCGCCATGATGACGGCGTCGCTGCTCAATTGTTCGTAACCCTGAAACCGGGTGGCCGAGCCTTGATACGACAGGCCGGCGTTCATGGTGAATTTACTGGCGCTGCGTGCGCGCTTGCGCTGCGCTTCCATCGCCCGGTCGAAACCGGCCATGTCGACGTCGAAGCCGCGTTCGCGGCCGATGTCCGCCGTCAGGTCGACAGGGAAGCCGTAAGTATCGTA
>JAJYPZ010000054.1 GCA_021794855.1 Pseudomonadota bacterium
CCAATACGGCGCCCAATATCCCGATGGTGGGCGAATATCCCCCGGCCGCTTCCCATATCTTCGCTGCCTGGCGCTGTTCCGCTTCGTAGGCGTTAATTTCCGCATCGAGAATTTCGCGCAGTTTCACCAAATCGATGCCGTCGATAATCAGCCGCAAACCCTTAGAGGTAAATGTGTCGCGACTGGCTCGCATATACGGTTCCAGACTTAACAAACCTTCGCGCCGTGCGCTCAGGCTCCACGCCAGAATATCCTGAATTGCTCCGCGCCGTTTATCCTGCGGCGGCCTGAATACCCAGCGCAGCATCCGTACGCCGCGGAGGAAAACGGGGGTATGGGTTTGCAACAGCACCGCACCCAGCGTTCCCACCACCACGATCACAAAGGCAGCCGGCTGAAACAAGGAGCTCAGCCGACCGCCGTCCAGCATGTCGGCGGTGAGGATGCCGGCAAACGCCAGCACCAGACCGATCAGGCTGCTCCAGTCCACGATAGTCCCCTCAAATTGGCCCGGATCCGTGCTACCGCCTGGCTATGCAACTGACATACGCGCGATTCGGAAACACCCATGACGGCACCGATTTCCTTCAGATTCATTTCCTGTTCGTAATACAGGCCCATCAGAATTTTTTCGCGCTCGGGCAGATCCTCTATCGCCTCGATCAGGGCGGATTTAAATCCATCCTCCAGCAAACCTGCCAGCGGATCGCTGGAAATATCGGAACAATAACGATCCAGAAAATTATCGTGATCGTCATCGTTGTGATAATCTTCGTAATAGACCAATTGGTGGCCGCTGCCTTCGGTGAGCATGTCCTGATATTCTTCCAGGGAAATTTTCAGCGCGCGGGCGATCTCTGCTTCTCCCGGCATACGTCCCAGACTTTGCTGCAACGCCGAAATGGCGGTTTCGATTTTGCGCATATTCTGCCGCAGATTGCGCGGGAGCCAGTCGGTATTGCGCAATTCATCGAGCATACCACCGCGTATGCGCTGTACGGCATAGGTTTCGAACTGAGCGCCATGGCTATCTTCATAACGGTTTACGGCATCCAGCAAGCCTATCATGCCCGCCTGGATCAAATCGTCGACTTCCACGCTGGGAGGCAATTTCGCCTTGAGCTGGTACGCCAGCCGTTTAACCAGCGGCGCATGCTCTTCTAGTAATTGATTTTTATCAGATTTTCCATTTACCGTGTACATGTTTAAGATAAGGGCTCGCTAATAAATAACATGGACATACGCTGGGGTAGTTTTGAGTGCAGACCAAAACGCGCAGAATGCGCGGTTGTATCATTCGCTACAAACGGCTTGCAACACCGGTATGCGCCCAAAACCATCCCAGCCCGAAAGGTTGCCGCGTAACGTTTGTACAAGTTATTCATTAACGAACCCTTAGTCCAATTGTCCTGCAATTCGCCTGAACGCCACCGATGCCAGCGCCAGGGGAAATGCTTCAATTACCGAACGGCCGAGTCTTGCCGCACGGCTCAAATGATCATCGGCAGGTATAGACCCCATAAAATGTAATGAAACCGCTAAATACCGGTTTGCCGTTTGCGCAAGATTAGCATAAACCAGCCGTCCTTGCGCCTCTTCGCACTGCGTCACCAGAATTCCGAACGAGCGACGCCCCAATACGGCGCTAAGACGCTTGATCAGACAATACGCGGACTTGATTGATTCGGCATCTGACGTCAGATGGATAACGATCGTTCCGTCATCCAGCGCGGTCACCGGCAGCCTGTCATCGCCGTCCAGTTCGCCGTCGACCAGCATGGTGCCGTATTGTTGCGCCAGTACCGAAAAAACCTTGGATAAGCGCTGGTTTTCCGTTGCATCGTCGCGTACGCGTGCCGCCCGTTCCCCGCTCATCGCTACCACGCTATAGCCTTGCGGCAAAGCCTGGATGACGTCGCTCAACGCGCATTGCTGCCGCGCCACTTCCAGCAGCCCTTTTTTGCGCTGCATTTTCAGATGCAGACCGACGCCATTGGTGCGGCGCGCATCGACCAGCACCGTATCGCTGCCCATTTGCATCAGCGTAGCGGTCAAATTGGTCAGCATGGCATTTTTTTCGCCCACGCTCTGCGTAGACAATAAGGTGACTATGCGCGGCTTGGGCTTCGACAGCATGCGCCGCAAGCCCTCTGCCTGATCCAGACTGAAGTTAACCAAAATTCACCTCGCGCAAAGTATGGTCCTGGGATGCGCGGGCGGCGCCCGATACCACCAGCGCCAGCTCGTCGTCCTGAAACTGGAAGCCGGTCGTTTCGCGTTTCTGCCGGAACGCGCGGTCGATCAGCAGTTCGCGGTTCATCAAATGCAGGTCTTCCGGAACCCGCTGACCGTTGGCGGCGTAATACAGGGTCAGCTTGTGGCGGATGATCACGTCGATCACATTGCCCATGGTCGCCGCCTCGTCGAGCTTGGTGATGATGCATCCGGACAGCCCCGTCCCCTGATAGGCGCGCACCACTTCGGTCAAGGTCTCCCCGGTCGAGGTCGCGTTCAGGCACAACAGCCGTTTTACCGGCGTACCTGCGCCGGACAGCATTGCCACCTGTTCCGCTACCATTTGATCGCGCTGATTCATCCCGACCGTATCGATGAGTACGGTATGTTTGTTTTTGAGTTCTTCCAGCGCGATCCTCAAATCGCTTTCGTCTTTCACCGAATGCACCATGACGCCGAGAATTTTACCGTAGATGCGGAGTTGTTCGTGGCCGCCGATACGATAGCCGTCGGTAGTGATCAAAGCCAGCTTGTTGGCGCCGTGACGCATGACGCAGCGCGCGGCCAATTTTGCCGTAGTCGTCGTTTTGCCGACGCCGGTCGGCCCCACCAGCGCAAAAACGCCGCCTTTTTCCAGAATCTCGTTTTCGTTGTCCTTGACGATCAGATTGCGCGCCAGCACGGTTTTTACCCAGGACACGCCTTCCTGCAGATTTTTTACCTCGGGCAAATTCTCGGTCAGATGCCGCGAAAGGCTGGGAGTAAATCCGGCCGAGAGCAGTTCGCGCATGATGCCGGAACGATGCGGCTGCCGATTTTGCGTAGCGCCCCAGGCGATTTCGCTCAACTGCATTTCCAGCATACTGCGCATAGCGCGTATCTCCTGCATCACGCCGGCCAGTTCCGCAGCAGCTTGCGGCTCGACAGACGTCGCAGCAGCCTGCGTCGAACGCGCCGTCTGTAAAACGTCGGCCAGATCGGCCGCCTGATTCCTCCGCCTGGGCGCCTTGGCCGGTTCGGACGGGACAAACCTCATCAAATCGGGCAGCGGCTCGGCTTCTTTTTCGGTTGCCGGACTGACGAGCGAGGCGATATCTTCGCTCGCCAGCGCCACGATTTCCACTCCGCCCGGAACGCTGCGATTGGATAAAATCACCGCGTCCGGCCCGAGTGCATCGCGCACTTGCCGTAACGCTTCGCGTGCACTGTTCGCTGTAAATTTTTGTACGTTCATATCTGGCCCCCTACTAAATTAGTCACCCTGATCGTCTTGGAATCAGGAATTTCAGAATGCGACAACACTTTTAATTGTGGAATTGCGCGATGTAAGAAACGCGCCAGCAACACGCGCAAGGAATGCGGTACCAGCAATACGGGAGGCAATCCCATTTTCTCCTGCTGCCGCGTCGCCGCGTCGGCCTGAGTCGCCAGCGCGTCGGCCAGTCCCGGCTCCATCCCGGCGTGATCCGGACCGCTCGCCTGTATTGCCTGCAGCAGCAAGCGCTCCAGTTTGTTGTCCAGCGCCATCACCGATAATTCTCCGGCACCCGGATAAATTTGCTGCACGATGGCACGACCCAGCGCAATCCGTACCAGCGCCGTCAATTCATTGACATCCTGAATGCGCGGCGCATGTTCGGCCAGCGTTTCGATCACCGTGCGCATATCGCGGATATGCACGCCCTCGCTCAATAAATTCTGCAGGACTTTTTGCAAAGCCGACAGAGTCATGGTCTTGGGCACCAGGTCTTCGACCAGTTTGGGCGATTCGGTTGCCAGATGATCGAGCAATTGCTGCACTTCGAGCCGCCCCAGTAATTCCGCCGCATGTTCGGTAATCAGATGATTGAGATGGGTGGCAACCACCGTCCCCGAATCGACCACCGTATAACCCATCGTCTGCGCCTGATCGCGCAAGCTGGCATCGATCCACACGGCGGGCAGGCCGAACGCGGGATCGGTGGTGCTGATGCCCGGCAAGGTGCCGCTGACCACACCCGGATTGATAGCGAGAAACTGGCCGAAATGCGCTTCGCCGCTGCCGACTTCCACGTCTTTCAAGGTAATGCGGTAGCCCGAGGGCTTGAGCTCCAGGTTGTCGCGGATATGTACCGAGGGCGGAAGAAAGCCGATCTCCTGCGCGAATTTCTTGCGTATGCCCTTGATTCTTTTCAGCAACTCGCCGCTTTGCGTTTTGTCTACCAAAGGGATGAGCCGATATCCCACTTCTAGTCCCAATGTGTCAACCGGAATAATATCGCGCCAACTGGCTTCCTCTTCCGCGGGAGCAGCCGCCGCTGCCGGAGGCGGCGCGGCCGCAGCCAGTTTAGCTTTCTGCGTCAGCACGTACGCTCCGCCAGCCAGAACGGCGGCGAGCATGCCGAACGCTGCATGCGGCATGCCCGGAATCACGCCCATCCCGCCTACAATTCCGGCCGCGATATACAAGACGCCAGGTTTTGCAAATAGCTGGCTGAGCAATTGAGCGCCGATGTCCTGATCGCTGGCGACGCGCGACACCACGATACCCGCTGCAGTAGAAATGATCAGCGAAGGAATCTGCGCCACCAGACCGTCGCCGATAGCCAGCAGCGTATAATCCTTGATCGCGACATTGAAACTCAGGTCGTGCTGCGCCATGCCGACGATCAGACCGCCGACTATATTGATGATCGTGACCATGATGCCGGCGACCGCGTCGCCGCGCACATATTTGCTCGCACCGTCCATCGCACCGTAAAACTCGGCTTCCTGCGCGACTTCGGTGCGCCGCAGCCGCGCTTCCTGTTCGCCGATCAGACCTGCATTCAAATCGGCGTCAATCGCCATCTGCTTGCCCGGCATTGCGTCGAGAGTGAACCGCGCGCCGACTTCTGCAATACGGCCGGCACCCTTGGTGACTACCATAAAATTGATGATCGTCAAGATGATAAACACCACGATACCGACAGCATAATTACCGCCGATCAGAAAATGGCCGAACGCCTCGATCACCTTGCCCGCCGCATCGGGGCCGGTGTGGCCTTCGGTCAGCACGACCCGGGTAGAAGCGACGTTAAGCGACAGGCGCAGCATCGTGCTGACCAGCAGGACGGTAGGGAATGCAATGAAATCAAGCGGCTTAACGGTATACAGGCTGGTCAGCAGGACGATGATCGCGAGGGCGATATTGAAGCTGAAGAAAATATCGAGAATAAACGGCGGCAGAGGCAGCACCATCATCGACAACATGACGATGATGATAAACGGCGCGACTAAAAGGGCGCCATTCGGTACTGACAGCCACGCCGGCAATTTTAATCCGTTCATGCCAGATCTCCATTCAGGGTTTGCAGTACGGCGGCTTCATGCAGCGGATCGAGCTCGGGCGGTACAGCGATTTCATCGGGCGTAACTGGCGCAACGCCGCCTTGCGCGCGATAAATGCGCAATTGAAAGACGTACGCCAGCACTTCGGCGACGGCGGTATACAGCGCTTCGGGAATTTCGTGTTCGAGTTCTGCGTGCTGGTACAAAGCCCGCGCCAGCGGCGGCGCTTCCAGAATAGGGATGCTATGTTCCAGCGCCAGTTCACGGATTTTTGCGGCGACTTCGTCAGCGCCCTTGGCGACAACCATCGGCGCACGCATCGCCCCGTCCGCGTATTTGAGCGCGACCGCGTAATGCGTAGGATTGGTAACGACCACATCGGCGCCGGGAATTGCCGACATCATCCTGCGTTTCGCCATTTCGCGCTGCTGCGCCCGTATCTTGGCCTTGATCTGCGGATCGCCGTCCGATTCCTTGGCTTCCTGGCGCAATTCCTGCCGGGTCATCTTGAGCTTGTTCGAGTAATGCCATAATTGATAAGGCACATCCATCATGACGATCAAGCCCAGCGCAGCCGTCATCGAGATATACGCAACCCACAGCAGATTCGCCATATGGCTGATACCGGAGTGCAAAGGTTCCAGACCCAGTCCCAGCACGGCTTCTTTCTGCTTCAGGATCACCAGCCACGCAACTACACCGACCAGTGTAGCTTTGGCGATCGCCTTGACCAGTTCCACGACCGATTGCATGGAAAATAGATTGCCGATACCGGTCAGAGGATTGATGCGGGAAAAATTCGGCGTCAGGGCTTTGGCGCTGAACAGCCAGCCGCCGATCAGCGCGGGAGAAAATACCGCAACCAGAATCAAAACCCCCGCCACCGGCGCAAAAGCCAGCAGCAGATCGCGCAAATCGCGCTCCAGAAAGGAATAAAGCAAGGAAAAATCAAACGCGCGCGCCCGATCAAACGTCATGCCCGAAGTCAGATTCGTTTCAAGCTGGCGTATCAGACGGTCGCCCGAAATCCAGATCGCACTGCCCGCCGCCAGAAGACCGGTAAAAGTAGCCAGCTCGCGCGAGCGCGGCACATCGCCTTCCTCGCGAGCTTTTTCCAGTCGCTGCAGCGACGCCTGTTCCGTTTTTTCAAGATCGCTATCTTCAGCCATCGCTCCGTCACCCCGTTAAACCATCTTACCCAAGACGGATTTATGGTTTCAATTATCGGTGACGACGGGGCGAGACTATCGGCGGAACAAAGCAATAAAAGCCTTGCTTTTCTAGATACGAGGAACGAATCTGTTCGAAAAGAGGAACCGGTTGCTATTAATCTTCTGAATGAAAACGACACGCACTAATCATTAACTCTTGAACTGAAATCATCCTGGCAACACAAACATTGCTTCATATTCCCTATCAGCGCGACCAGATTAAACCAGCTTTGACGTTCTCCAGCGCGTAGCGCTTATGCAACGTAAAGCCATGGCGCGATCTTCCGTTCAGATAAGATATTTCAGACCAGCCAAGGCGAGTACCGCAATGGTCCCCATGAGAAAAGCCCTTTGATTAATTCGCATATGCAAACGATTGCCTGCCCAAAGACCGAGCAAAACCGGCGGAATCAGCATGAGAAAAATCACCGTCAGCTGCCAG
>JAJYPZ010000055.1 GCA_021794855.1 Pseudomonadota bacterium
TTCCGATCTTTTGAGAAAATCGATATCGAATTTCTTCAGATAGGAAAGCGAAGAATAGCCAGTGCCGAAATCGTCCAGCGAGATGCATACGCCTGCATTGCGTAAAGCCCGTAATTGATGAATGATCGCAGTACTTGCGTCCAGCAGCAAGCCCTCGGTGATTTCCACCACAATGCTGTTGCCGGCCAGATTCAGATCCTTTAAAAACTCAAACCAAGCCTGAAAATTGCCAGGATAGCGGCGAAACTGAACGGGAGAAACATTAACGCTAATCTGAAATTCCTGATGGTACGCAGCGCGCCAGATCGCTGCCTGACGCGCCGTCTGGCGAAATACCCAGTCGCCGATATCGATTATCATCCCTGTTTCTTCGAGCAAAGGGATAAAATCGGCCGGACTGACCATGCCTCGCTGAGGATGCCGCCAGCGTATCAAGGCTTCCGCCTTGAAAATCGTGTTCTCGGCCAACGATACGATCGGTTGGTACAACACGCAAAATTGCTTGTTTACCAGCGCATTACGCAAGTCGTTGATCAGGCGTCGCCTCGTTTTGGCGCTTTCCTGCATATCCATCGTAAAATAACGGAAGCAATTCCGTCCTTGCGCCTTTGCGGCATACATCGCCTGATCGGCGTTTTTAAGCAGCGTATTCGCATCTGAGGCGTCATCGGGATACACGGTAATACCTATGCTGGCGGAAATATAGGCTTTTTCTTCACCGAGCTGAATAGGAGCCGATAACTTCAACAGCAAGTTCTGGATAATATGCTCGACCCGATTCAAGCCTTTCAATTCCGAAATAATAATGCCGAACTCATCGCCACCCAGACGAGCCGTAGTATCCGATTCACGGACGCACAGCTTGATACGGCGGGCCGCTTCGATCAATAGCAAGTCACCCATGCTATGGCCTAGCGAATCGTTGATTTCCTTGAAATTATCCAGATCGATAAACACCAAGGCCATGGGAAGATTTACCCGATCAGTTTTTTTTATTTCCAGATCGAGTCGGTCCTGAAACATGTGTCGGTTAGGCAGCCGGGTCAGGGTATCGAAATTGGTTTGTTGCCAGATCAGGTCTTCCGCTTCCCTTTTTTTCGTTATGTCCGATAATAAAGCAACATACCGGTATACCGTTCCGTCTTCATTATAAATAGCATTAATTGTCAGCCATTCCAGATAGGCTTCGCCAGTTTTACGCCGGTTCCATATTTCTCCCTGCCAATGACCGGTTGCATTCAAAGCATTCCAGATAGTGGCATAAAATGCCCTGTTATGGCGGCCGGAACTCAACAAGCTGGTTTTTTTCCCTACCGCTTCTTCCCAGCTGTAGCCGGTTAATTCGGTAAATGCGGCATTAATCCATACTATGTTTCCGGTGCTATCGACTACCGACATCGGCTCGCTGGAATGTTGAAATACCATCGCCGCAAGTTGCTGGGCCTCTTCCGCTTTTTTTCGCTCGGTAATATCGCGCGCCATTGCGACAAATAATTTTTTACCGTTACTTTCTTCAACCAGTTGCAGAAATATATCGACTTCGAATTCGGTCAGATCACTACGACGAAACACGGTCTCAAAACGGAGGGTCTCCTGTTCGCCGGACAACAACGGTAGAATCAGTTGATAAAATCCGGACTTTGAAAATAGCGGCAATATCTGACATGGCGTCATGGTCAGCAACGCTTCCCGACTATATCCGAGTCCTTGAATTACCCCATGATTCAAATAAACGAAATGCAGCGTATCCGGCTCGAACATAAAAATCATGTCCAGAGTATTGTCCAGAATATTTTTGAACCGCAACAGTTCTTCTTCCGCTTGCCGTCGGGCAGTAATATCGCTGGCGATTCCGATGATCCCGGTTACTGATCCCTCGGCGTCGCGAACCTTAACCTTAACGATTTCCAGCACATGAGTTTTGCCGTCGGCAAAAGGTAATGTTTCATAAGAAATATGCGGCGTATCCCGGTTAAGACATTCGAGATCGGATTTGATGCAGCTTTCGGCCAGCGTCGGTCCTAGCGCTTCCACCTGATGTTTGGCGGCGAGGGCATGACTTTCGCACAAACCTACCGAATCGCAAAATGCTTTGTTTATAAATCGGTAACGTCCATCTATGCCCAGCAGCCAGATACCAAAAGGCGCATTATCAAGAATTGCCTGCAAGCTATGCTGTTGGAGGACTTCTGGCTGCCCTGTTTCATTGATATCCAGCTTTTTCTCCTTTTATAATTTGTGAGCATATCCATAACCGCAAGTCAAAATATCGATTATGCTGATAGTCGCATTTATACGCTCGGCATAGTTGTTTAAATTTGCCTGAAAAGCACCGAATATCAATGGCAACTGCTGAGCAGCATCTCAAAGTGCTTGGCGCAAAGCGGTTGACTGAAAAAAAACCCTTGCCCTTCCTCACAATGCTGGCCTTTGAGAAAATCAACTTGCATTTGCTGTTCCACACCTTCGGCAACCACTTGTTGTTTCAAACTTGTGCCCATTGCTATAACTGCGCTTACGATAATGCCATTGCCCTTGGCTGTCAAAATATCCTGCACGAATGAACGGTCTATTTTGAGGACATCGATAGGAAACTGATTCAGATAACTCAAACTTGAATACCCGGTACCGAAATCGTCTACCGCTATCTGGACGCCCATTTTCTTTAGTTGCTGCAAAACCTGAGTGCTCGATTCAGCATCTCGCATCAATACGCTTTCGGTAATTTCCAGTTGCAATGAATCGGGCGACAATTCTGTTTCCTCGAGGATGGCGCGTACTCCGTCGACAAAATCTTTGCACCGGAATTCCAACGCGGATATATTCACGGCTATAGATGGGAGTTCGAGGCCGGAATTTTTCCAGCGCTGCGCCTGCAAACAAGCTTCGCGCAACACCCAGCGTCCGATAGGTACGATCAAACCGCTATCTTCAGCGATCGGTACAAAACGGTTCGGCAACATCACGCCCCATTGCGGGTGAACCCAGCGCAATAATGCTTCGGCACCGGTAATCTTACCGGTAGCCAGATTCACCTTGGACTGATAATGCAATACCAGCTGTTCACGTATCAGCGCATGGCGCAAACTGGTTTCTATGACTTGTCGCTGCACTGCCCGAACGTTCATATCGCTCTTGAAAAACTGATAATTGTTACGACCTTTTTCCTTGGCCTGATACATGGCCGTATCCGCATTCTTGATCAGGGTTTCGGCATTCTGCCCGTCGGCGGGGAAGATGCTGATCCCGATGCTAGGCGTTACATGCAGATCGTGACCGACTATAAAATGCGACATCGACAGCATGTCCAGTATCTTGTCGGCAATCACTGCCGCCCCTTCCTTGTCGCTGTCTTCGGTAAGCAATACGACGAATTCGTCGCCGCCCTGACGACTGACTGTATCTGAACTGCGTACGCAAGCGCTTAAACGGCGCGCGACCGATTGCAATAATTTATCTCCGATTGCATGTCCCAGGGAGTCGTTGATATGTTTAAAATTATCAAGATCGAGAAATAATACGGCCAGATGCGTACCCCGTCTTTCCGCTTGCGAAATGGCTTGAGTTATGCGGTCGTTGAGCAGCAGCCGGTTGGGCAGATTGGTCAGAAAATCATGTTGCGCCAAATGAGCCATTTTCATAGCCATCATCTGCACGGCAGAAATATCGTGAAACATGATGACGGCGCCGGAAATTTCGCCCGTCAAATCGCATACCGGCGCTACAGAATGCTCGATAATCGCTTCGGTACCATCGCGACGGATTAAAATCAGCCCGGTCATCATTGCTATCGGTTTATTTTGCTGGATAACCCATTCAACCGGATGAATATCGACTTTTCTCGTTGCGCTGTTTACGACGTTCATGACTTTCGCAATCCGGGAACCACGCGCCTCGTCTCGCGACCAGCCAGTCATATTTTCCGCGGCAACATTCAGATAGTTGACATTCCCTGCCATATCGACGCCTATTACCGCATCACTGATCGAATTAAGTATGACTTCGGCACGAGCCTTGTCAAGAAACAGGTCTTCTTCGATCACCAGGCGCTGGATAATATGCTGATGCGCATGCGCAAGAGCGTCTCCGGTCTGTTTTTTTTCCGTCACATCGCTGCCTTCGATGAATATACCGGTCACCTTGCCTTGAATATCCCTGATCGGCTGATAAATAAAATTCACATAACGAAGAACAGAATGCGACTTCAAGGAAACCGGCATTTCCCTCCGTACGATCGCCTCTCCCGAAACGTAGGCTTCGTCAAGCAAAGCCAGAAAGTCCTGCTTGGCGAGTTCAGGTATCGCCATACGCACGGATTTGCCGATAATTTCACGGTTTCCGATCAATTGCCGTGCAGCCGCATTCGTCAATTCGATTATGTGATCGGGGCCTTTGAGCAACATCATGAATCCTGGCGCCTGCTCAAACATCTGTTGCAGTTGATCGGCCGCAAACCGGGTAGTGGCAAAGAAATTTCCGCTACTCGCCGTCTCGGCCCGAATTCCACCTATTTTATTGCTTTCATCGTAGATGGGAGAAAACGTCGTTGCAAAATAATGTGCAGCCTGCCGGGCAGCCGAAACGGAAAAATTTGCCGGAGCTTCGATACGCATCTCATTGCCTGTTTTATGTATTTGCCGATAAATCGATTCTATAAATTCCCGCTCATCAGGCCAGCAGTCCTGCGTACGCTGTCCCAATGCGCCCGGATGCCGGTCACCCAGCACCGCCCTGTATGCATCGTTATAGATCTGAATGAAATCCGGCCCCCATACAATTAACGTCGGTAACGCGGAATCGAGCAATTTCGCTACCGTATCCCGCAAGCTTACGCTCCAGTGATCCATACCGCCGAGAGAGGTCTTCGACCAGTCAAAATCGCGTATCAAGCGAGCCATTTCTTGGTCTACTGCCAATTCGCCGTGTATGGAATGATTTATATTCATGTCATTTAGTATTGTTTTTTATGAGGTCTTTTGCTTGAAACTCAATTATTCAAAATGATTTTCGGGTCCTGATAGAGTTATTAACTGCCCTGAATTTACCTAACATTCACATTCGAACCGTTAATTAGTCTTCTAGTAACTCCCTATTTTATCAATATAAAAGATACTACCGAACGATTCCGTACGATACGCCACATTACCGGATTTTATCGATTTTTGCTGCTGACCGACTCAAACAGAAGGGGTGAGTTATTGGCTTTTTTTCCGAGACAACCCACTTCATAGATAGCGAAACGAGAAGTATTACTATGTTGCCTCACGTACAGAGCCAGTCTCATCTTCCCACTATTCTAAAAAGGCCTGCACGATTAAATCGGGCTGATTCAATCATATTGAATGTTGTTTTCAACGTAGCCAATATGTAACAACGCAAATTGCATATTGATGAAGCATGCCTGGTCGGGCGCTACTCTTCAATACTAATTTTACGCCCAGGGATACAGAGTTCCTTATCCCCAATGAAAGTTATCAAATGTCAGAAAAAAAAATCGTCATTATCGGCGCAGGCCCTACCGGACTTGGTGCAGCTTATCGTCTGCAAGAGCTGGGCTACAGCAATTTCGTTATTCTGGAAGCCGCCAACAAGGTTGGCGGGCTCGCCGCCTCGGAAAAAAGCCCTAACGGATTCATCTACGATATAGGGGGACACGTTCTGTTTTCGCATTACGAATATTTCGATAAATTATTCGATAAACTGATGGGTGACGATTATCAGGAATTGGTACGAGAATCCTGGGTATGGATGTTCGACCGTTTTCTCCCCTATCCTTTCCAGAATAACATTAAATTTCTCCCCCCTGAAATTGTGCTGGAATGCTTAATCGGGCTAATTGAAGCCCAAAAACTGCCTTTTGATTTAAATCGCTTCAATAATTTCGAGGAATTCATTTATGGGGTATTCGGTGCCGGGATAGCCAAATATTTCATGATGCCTTACAACTTCAAGGTTTGGGCTCATCCGCCGAAAATGATGAACAAAGAATGGATAGGCGAGCGTGTTTCCATCGTTGATTTGAAACGGGTATTAGGCAATGTCATTCTCGATCGCGACGATGTGGCCTGGGGACCGAATTCGACCTTCAAATATCCCCGCTTCGGTGGAACCGGGGAAATATACGCCAGGATGCAGCCCTACGTTCAGGCACAATTGCGGCTTAATACCCGCGTCATCGGCATCGATGCGGAAAAACACGAAGTGCTGCTCGAAAATGGCCAACGCGAATCGTACGATCACCTGATGTCGACCGCACCTCTCGATCAATTGATTCTATCCATGAAAAACCAGGTACCGGCAGAAATTTCAGAACACGCCTCCCGACTACAGCATTCTGGATCGTTCATCGTTGGCATAGGCATTAAACAGCCCAGCCCTTCCAAAAAATGCTGGATGTATTTTCCCGAGGACAATTGTCCCTATTATCGGCTGACGTACCTGTCCAACTATTCTCCTGACGTCGTTCCCGATACCAGAACCCATTATTCATTGCTCGCCGAGATTTCGCGTTCGCCGTATAAACCGGTCGATCGCGACACGGTAATAGAAGATACGATACAGGGTTTGATCAACACCCGCATCATTTCAGAAGCCGACCGCAAGGACATCGTCGACACCTATCTGATCGAACGCGACTACACCTACCCCTTGCCCGGCCTGGCAAGAGATGCGGCGCTAAATGCTCTTCATCCCTATCTCGAATCGCTGGACATCTATTCTCGCGGACGTTTCGGTGCCTGGCGCTACGAAGTGGCCAATATGGATCATTCGGTAGCACAGGGGGTCGAATGGGCGAATCGCATAGTACAGGGTGACAAGGACAACGAACTTACCTATCTGGCAAAACGAGGCTGTTGATAATTTTTACAGGAGATTGAAAATGAATACATTGACCGAGCAAATTGTACCCTTTGCTAAAAACGATACTCCTTCGATTATCGTCCACAGCCACTTACGCTGGGATTTTGTCTGGCAGCGTCCCCAGCAGACCCATTCTCGCCTGGCTCAGGATTTCGCCATACTTTTCCTGGAAGAACCGATTTATTCAGACGCGGGAGAAAAGCGTCTTCATCTTTCGGTCCCTCAAGCCAATATCATCCGGGCAGTACCCTATTTGCCCACGGCACTGCGCGACGATTA
>JAJYPZ010000056.1 GCA_021794855.1 Pseudomonadota bacterium
ACCGATCAGAGGGGAGATACCGACAGAATTCCTGTCGTTGATTTTGTAAGACAAGGTCGGCGCAATGATCATCTGCTGCAGATTGACGCCAAGATTACCGTAGCCTCCAAACAGATTACGCCCTTGAGCATTTGGCGCATAATTGGTGTTCATACCGCCGTTACCGTAGACGCTGACGCCCAGGGACAGGTCGGAAGTAATCAGTTTGTTGTAGCCGAATTCTGGGATCACGAAATAATTGCTGTCGCTGTTCTCATTTTGACCGCCAACGCTCGCCTGACGCTGCGGGCTGAACAGGTAAGCGCCGAGATCCATGCGGTTGCCGACGAATACCATGCTTGCAGGGTTATTCGCGCCGCCCATGCTGTCTTCGGCCATCGCTGCGGACGCGCCGCCCATGCCGTTGGCGGCCATACCATAACCGGATGCGAACATACCGTTAGTTGCCATTGCTGCACCTGGCGCCGCCAGACCTGCAACCGCCATCACAGCGAATAATTTTTTCAATTTCATTGTGTCATCTCCAAAAAAGTGTGAATCTTTGCACATAACCAAAATAATAAGGAACCTCTGAGCAAGCCTGCCATTTTACCGATAGCTGCTGTCCGGTATCTGCGGCAGTACGTTTCTGTTGCGGCCGTCCTGCCTCACGTTCTCGCCGACGCCAGCATTTACGCGGCTTGTTCAGAGGTTCCTCAGTAATACCTTGCCGAGCTATAGTACATCGTTAATCGGACACGGAACAAGTCAAAAGTGCTAGTCGCGACGTATTCTTGAATCTTTGTTACATTTTTGCAACAGTCCGGGAAGATGGCTTGATTTCGAAAAATTACATTAAAAGAAAACCCCCTGAATACGTAGCATTCAGGGGGTTAGCAGAACAGACGCTAATTCAGGTTACAGCAATCCGGCACCGATATTTTCGCCTGCCATCTGCCGTTTTACGTTTTCTACGTCCTTGCGGGCGAGAGCGAACGGGAAGGAAAATATATCGGTAGGACTGGAATCGCCGTAAGGCCGGTTGCAGGCCGATACTTCTTCGTCGTCTTTGCCCGGGCAGCCTGAGGTCTGGAATGGCTTGCCCGAATTAACCAGTTCCGCCAGTTCGTCTTCCGCCAGACCGAAATCGATTACAGCCCCGTTTTCGTCGAACAGCATCTTGCTGACATGACCGCCGGCGTAGTCGATAATGAAACGGGCAAGTTGCACGCGACGCCATTGGCCGCGATCGCAGGCCGGCCAGTCTTCCATCATCGAACCTTGCTCGGGGAAAAAAGCAAACATGTGGTTGTGGCCACCCATGTCCTTGATTTTTTGACAGACTTCCAGTATTTCCTGTTCGGTTTCGCCCATTCCGCAAATCAGATGCGCGCCGAATTTTTCCGGGCCGAATATGTCGGCCGCCCATTCGATAGCCTGCCAGTATTTTTCGAATCGGTGCGGACTGTCTACCGATTTGCCGCGAGTACGCTCAAATATGGCGGGAGTTACGGCGTCCAGCGCGACGGTAAAGATGTCTGCACCCATTTCTTTCAGGCGCTGCAGGTCTTCTTTTTCCATGGTCGTCGGATTGGAGAGGATGGAAACCGGAATGTGCGGCAATGCTTTCATCCATTTGTCCAGCAGCACAAAGGTGTCGGAATCGGAATTAGGATGTGTAATCATGGAGATGCACATACGCTGAAATTGCCCTTTATCGTTGCCGAGCTTGACGCGTTCGATCACGTCGTCGTAACGCGCAGTCGGCCATTCGACGCGAATGAAATTGCGGTCCGCATAATCGCGCGTTTCTTCTCTGTGGCGTGCAAGACCGCAATAGGTACAGTTTGCACGGCATCCTTCCGGATACGTAACCAGCAGATTGAGGCAATTGGTGCAGGCCGTGCGATGCATGTTGCCCGGCACCAGACCCAGAGTAATCGCAGCCGCCGTACTCATTTGCACGTATTCCGGCGAACGCATTTCAGGCGTTTTGACGTGATAGTCAGGCCGATAGAATTGCACTACCTGGGGTTGATCTAAAACTGCGCTCATGCGGTTCTCCTTACAAGATAAGAGTTATGAATAAATTATGCTACAAAATAGTCGGGGAAGGCTATCCATGCCTTACGATGCAAATCATCGCGCTCCGCCGCTTCAGTCAGCCAATACTGGTTCAGCCAGCGACGTCTTTCGACCGCTCGCTGGAGCGTAACTTCGAATTGGTCGCGTATATCTTCTTCGAAATCGGCCAGCGCCGTGGCTTGCGAATTTCGCAGATACGCTGCGGCGGCCAGACCGGCCCGCTCTCCCGAAATAACGGCGGCCGAAATGCCGGCACCGGTAATGGGATGCGTCAATCCCGCCGCATCGCCTGTAAATAATACGCTATCGACAACCAGCCGCTCCCGCATTCCTCCGACCGGAATGGCGCCGCCGGTGCGATATGCTATTTCCGTCCCGACCAGCTGCTGGTCGACCAGTTGTTTGTGCAATGCGTCCAGCGGTATTTTCATATCGTCGGCGTACCGTTTGTCGAGGCCGAGACCCAGATTCGCCCATTTCCCCTTGGGAAACAGCCACGCATATCCGCCCGGATAATCGGCCGATAGCCAGATATCGGTGTCAGCGTATTCGCGCGTAAGGGGTACCGTATATTGCCGGGTGCTCACGACTTCCAGTTCCGGCAGATTCAGCGCCGTTGCAACCGCTGAATGCGGCCCGTCGGCGGCGATCAGTAATCGGTAATCGATCATCGCCTCGCCCTCGGCCGTTTTTATCCGCGCACAGTTCCTGCCGGGATCGAGATCCGTCAACCGGCTGTCCAGCCATAATTCCGCGCCCAATTCGCGCGCTTGCCGGGCCAGGGCCTGATCGAACGCCGCCCGGTCTATCATCAGGCCGGGAAATGCCGTGTCTTCCATCGTACCCGACGGCAAATAACTTTTCATACCCCGTATCGTTTGATAGATAACGCCGTCGCTCCGTGCGTATTTGCCTAGCGGCAATGGAATGAATTCCGCGCATTGAACCGGTACGCCGATTTCCCGACGGCGATCTACCGCTATCACCGACAGGCCTTTTTCCGCCGCTGCCAGCGCTGCGGCCGCGCCCGCGGGGCCGAGTCCGATGATCAGGACATCCACGCTCCGGTTCATGCAGTCACTCCTGTCGTCGCAATGGCCTGGCTTAACAGGCTGACGATATCGGCCGGGGTCAATCCCAGCATATCGACAGTACGCGTTTGAAAGAATTCGCGCACGATCGTTTCCATACGTTCTGCACTGCTGTCCCGCAGCACCGCTTCCAGATCGATCAGAGTACGCCGCGGACTGATAAATACGTCGCCGCTGAACCATACCTGTTTCATGCGATGATGCGCGATGTCGTACGCGATATTTACGCGCAGCAGGCCGCCGCCGAATTTGTGTACCGCCGTCAATACGGGTCGGTCCGAGGCCGGGTGTGTCAGCATGTCTACCCAGTCGGGATGATCGATCTGTGCGAGGGCTTCGTTATATAATTGCTGCTCTTCGGAATTAAGTTCTCCGACGCTCATTTCCACATCGAATTCTTTCGCCAGCGCATCGGCAATCAATGTAACGACAACGTCTCTGCCCGGCGCGCTACCCAGCAATTCGGCCAGACTGGTCACACGTTCCCGTGCCGAAGCGACGGATTTATCCGACAGCTTTTCCGCCGGGATATTCAGTACCCGCAGCATTAATTCGACATCGAAATCGATAAGCAGCGTACCTTGGTATAAAATGGCATCGCCGTCGAAGGCACCGCCGGTGCCGCCTATTTTCCGGCCCTGCACTTCCAGATCGTTGCGCGGGCGGAAACGGGCGTCGATCCCCAATTGCGAAATTCCGCCGGCTACTGCCACGCAAATTCGTTGCGCAATGGCGGCCATATCGGCCGTTCCGAGTTCTCGTTTATGCAAATACAATTCCCAGCCCAATTGCCGGTTATCGCAATACAGCGCTCCGCCTCCGGTAATCCGCCTTTGCACCGTTATTCGGTTGCTGCGGCAATAATCCAGATTAAGTTCCTGTGCGGCACTCTGATGGAACCCAAGCAATGCCGATGGCTGAAAACCCAGAAAGCGTAATGTAGGCGGAGTAATCCCCTGCTGCCGCCCCGACAACAAGGTCTGATTCAGGGCGATATTTTCTGCAGCCCGGCGTTCTCCGGTATCGAGCAGGCGCCAGACGGTTCGATTCGATGCCATGTCAGCCGCAGCATCCGCCGACGGCCTCTGGCAGTCCGCTGGTCACCACTTTTATGCCTGCCAGAGCTCCGCTACCGAAATTCGGACGCTTGGTGCGCTCGTGCGCAATGACGCGTTCGATATCGACCTGCAAACCGGATTCATCAGTTTCGATCGCCATGACTTCATCGCCGATAGCGATGGAACAGCAAGCCGGGGTAACCCGCACGTCGCGCTCCAGACGCACCGCCAGCTCGACCATTCCGTCGGAAGGGTGGGCAATGCCATTCAAACCCGCCATCACGGCATAACTGTCGATTTCGAGCTTGGTCATGCCCGGAGGGCGCGCACAGCCGAGTAACAGCGGCAAATCCGGTAATGCCTTGCGTGCGTCCAGAAAAAAACGACCTACTTCGCTGCTCACAGGCGTGGCGAACGGGCGGTTTTCCGGTGCGTAAAACGGCATCACTACTACCAGCACTACTGCTTGCGGAGTATGTCGCCGGATCATTTCCAAGGCGTTCCATTCGCCGAGCAGATTGCCGTAATGCAGTCCTATTACTATGTGCGGGACAACTTTAAGCTGGGTCGATACCAGGTATTCCAGCGTTTTTTCGAAATCATCGACTGTACGGCGCAAATGATAGACCTGAGTAATGGTGTCCTGCGAACCGATCACATCCATCATGGCGGCGTCGATCCCGCAGTCTTCCATACGTCGCGCTATATCCATATCGACCAGCGCGGTATGCATGGCTATTTTAAAATCCGGGAACGTGTCTTTTATGCGCCGAATGGTCGAATAGTAATCACCGTATTCCACTTCGTTGCGGTGATTCGATCCGCCCGTCAGCAGCATCCCCTGTGCACCACCGTTAATCTGTTCGTTGACGGTGCGCCATAAATCTTCCGGCGTTCGCGCAGCGATCATGGGTTCCAGAATTTTTGCCTTGCAATGATCGCATTGCAGTTTGCAATCGCCACCAGTAATGGAAATGGCAGGCCATGCGCTTTTCCCGCAACCCGTAATTTCAGAGCTCGCAAAGGCTTTAAAGGTTGGCGTATAAAAATTTACGCGACCGACCTGATTACCTGCCATGCCTGCAAGCTGTTGCTGCATGTCCTGTACCAGCCCGGCATCAAGATTAACGCCTTCCAGCGGCTCTACCCGTTCCAGCACTTCCAGCCAATTACTACTCATGCTTAGCCTTAATCCCTGACTACGGCAGGGTTTTGCGTCTCAAGAAAACAATAGGGGCGATAAATCACCCCTATTATGCCTAGCTTTTCAACTTCATTCGCCTGACTAAAGTCAGCCGTAATTGCCGTACTATCATACCGGCATATGCGATCTAGCCATATCGGCGACTCAATATACGCGGCATTAATACAGAGATTTAGCAGCCGCCGAAGCCGTCAGCATTCATTTTAGCTTCAAAACCGCTGGCGACTGCAGCGCCAGTTACCAGAGTTCCGGATTCGCCGTCCCAGTTTGTCGGCTTCATTTTCACGAGCCAGCCGCTACCGTACGGATCGTGATTGATGGTGCCGGGCTTTGCTGCAACATCAGGATTGGTCGACAGGATTTCACCGGTTACCGGAGCTTTGACAGGGCCGACCCATTTGCCGGATTCCACGGTGCATACCGATTTGTTTTGCTCAATTTCCTTACCCGCTTTTTTAGGCGTGTAGGAAACGATTTCGCCGGCCAGGGAGCAGGCATATCCGGTCATGCCGATGGTCAGCGTGCCGTCCGATTCGCGTCGGGCCCACACATTATTATCAACATTATAATAAAGATCGTCCGGAAGGTTGCAACCGCGTACTGTCGCCATACTTATTTCTCCTCAAATTTAAATACAAAAGATTAACGCAAAATTTGCCAAAAACTAATTCAAAAAAACATGGATTTGTCACAAGCCAGCAGTAAATCGGCCATTTTCCCCGCGTTTGCAATGTCGTCCACTTCGTCGATGATATCGGTATCGCTGAGTTTATAACCCGGCATGGCAGGCTTGCACAGGTATAATCTTACCCCAGCTGATTTCGCATCACGAATAAATTCTATAATTGTTTTACCGCCTTCCATAGCAGCCAGATTCTCTGCTATTCCTTTCTGGCCGAGCTTTACGCCTTCCATGGTAAGAAATATGCTCACTTCGGCGTCCATGGACGCTAGTATCGCACTGATATAAAAAGGCGTTGCACAACGATGCGGTGTCGAAGGTCCGCTGCTCATTACGATTATTACCGATTTTTCTTCGTTGTCCAGGTAATGCTCATCCGACATTATCGTGCACCTCGTTCGCAGTGTATATCTTCCTTGCGTGCCCGCTCGCAGTAGCCTGATTGCGCCTCGTCTCCCGTAATCATGCCTGCCAGCGCCTGTTCGGGGCTACCGGAAGGCCGCACTCTGGCAATCCATGCTTCGTACGGTTCAATATTGAGCAGATTCGGATCTTCCAGCACGTTATGATTCGCTTCTTCGATGGTGCAATCGAAAACATTGGGAACTGGTCCCGCCCACTTGCCGCTTTCTATCGTTGCTACCGGTTTTCCGACCGGCCTGAGGGTGCCGGGTCTGCGTACGCGGACGTGAAGGATTTTACCCGCTACGGTCTGGGATATGTCCGTCATCCCTACCGTCAGGCTGCCATCCTCTTCCCGACGAGCCCATATCTGATATTGATCATCGTAATAAAGTTCTGATCTAAACTCGCAGCCGTTACAATCCATAGCTTCATGCACTCGAGCTAGTTGATG
>JAJYPZ010000057.1 GCA_021794855.1 Pseudomonadota bacterium
CCGCATCAACAATATCATTCTGCCCGAATCCATTACCGGTTTCGGTCAAACGCTGGATGCGCATTTCGCCGACAGCATTACCCTGCTGACCGGTACATTGCCCGCTCAATACGGCGATCATACCGCAGGCATAGTCGATATCCATACCAAAACCGGAGCCTTCGATAACGGCGGCCAAATCGGCGTCATGACAGGCAGTAACGACACCCGCGAGATTTCCGGAGAACTGCGCGGCCATCAGGGAAAACTCAGCTATTTTATCGATGCTTCCATTCTTAAAAACGATCTGGGCATAGAAAATCCGACCCCTTCCGTCAACGCAATTCACGACGTCACCACTCAGAACAAAGGGTTCGGCTATTTTTCCTACGCCTTGAACGACACTTCCCGGGTGAGTTTAATCCTGGGAACATCCGATAACCGGTTCCAGATTCCCAATTCGCCCGATCAGACGCAAAATTATGCGTTAAACGGCGTCGCCAGCGATCCTTCGCAGTATCTGAACGAACAGCAGCGGGAGATCACGCATTACGGCATCGTCGCACTGCAGGGAACGCTGGGCGACAAGTTTGATTACCAGATATCTACTTTCAGCCGTTATTCGGAAGTCATGTTTACCCCCGACGTCAACGGCGACCTGCTTTATACCGGCGTATCGTCGCAAGTCCTGCGCACCAGCCGGGAAAACGGTTTGCAGGTCGATACCAGCTACCATCTCGACGCACAGCATACGTTTCGCAGCGGTATCTATGTCAGCGCCGATCAACTGGTGAATAACGCAGACATACTGGCGTTTCCTGCCAACGCCCAAGGCATGCAGACCAGCACGACGCCGGTTGGCTATACCGATAACAACAGCAAAATCGCCATGCTGTACGGAGTCTATGCCCAGGACGAATGGAAGCCTCTGGACAAACTCACGATCAATTACGGCCTGCGCTACGATCAGGTCGACGCGTATGTCACCGGCAATCAGGTCAGCCCCAGATTAAACGCAGTTTATCAACTTACTCCGAGCACCACGGTACACGCCGGATACGCTCATTATTTCACCCCTCCGCCCAGCGAATTGATCAGCGGACAAACGATCGCCGACTCGATGGGCACGACAGCAGCGCCTCCAGGCGGTTTACTTAACAACCAGGTCAAACCTGAAAACAGCGACTATTACGACATAGGGTTAAGCCAGCAAGTAAATCCCGCTCTCACTGTAGGCATAGACAGCTATTACGAATCCATCACCAATCTGCTCGACGAAGGACAGTTCGGTTCGGCCTTGATATACACTCCGTTCAATTACGCGCTCGGCAAAATTTACGGTACGGAACTGACCGCCAATTATCGCAAGGATAATTTTTCAGCCTACTTCAATCTGGCGCGAGCCATGGCACTGGGTAAAAACATCACTTCCTCGCAATACAATTTTGCGCCCGGCGAATTGAATTATATCGCCAACAACTGGGTACATCTCGATCACGATCAGCGTTATACGGCATCGATGGGTACGGCTTATCTCTGGCAGGGCAGCACATACAGCGCCGATGCGCTGTATGGCAGCGGTCTGCGCAGCGGCTTCGCCAACACCTCTCATTTGCCCGGCTATACCCAGGTTAACGTCGCGGTCACCCATAGTTTCAATGTCGCCGAAATCGGCAAAGTCGACGGCAGGATCAGTATCCTGAACGTATTCGATACCGTCTATGAAATTCGCGATGGTACCGGCATAGGCGTCGGCGCACCTCAATTCGGTCCGCGCCGGGCTATCTACTTCAGCGCCGACAAATTTTTCTGACACAACCCATGCAGCACGTTGCCTGCCGCAATTCACGATGGAGACAAGCATGAACGATTTACACGAAAATTTACTGGCACTCAAACTGGGCGGAGCAATGATGCTTCCCCTGTCATTTCTCGCCATCGCCGCTTTTGCAATCATGCTGGAAAAAGCTCTTCTTTATTGGCGTTATGCGCGTCTTTCGAACGAGCTGCTGACCTTGATAGAAACATACGGCTTCGTCTGGGACGACGTGGAAAAAAAATCCGAAACTCTTCATAAAAACAATTATTTCAGACGTTTTTTTGATGTAATAATCAGCAACCGAAATCGACCGTACTGGTGGACTGAATCGCGGGCAGCCGACGAGGCGCAGCAGATAGAAACCGTCCTGTCGCGCCGCCTGTGGGTACTCGAAACCATTGTTACCGCCGCACCGCTTCTGGGATTGATGGGCACTATCGCCGGCATGATGCATGCCTTTCAGCTGATCGGCAGCAACGGTCTGGTCAATCCGACCGGCGTCACCGGCGGAGTTGCCCAAGCCCTTATCGCTACTGCGGTCGGCTTGTTCATCGCGCTCGTCTCCCTGTTCGGATTTAACTATTTTTCCCGGTTGCAAGCGCAAATCATGGATGAAATGGAACGCCTGGGAACACGCATGATCGATCATATCCGTCTCGATCAGGAGGAGACGATCAATGAAACTGCGTAAAGCCAGAGTTCAGCGCAAGGGCCGGATCGAAATCATTCCCATGATAGACGTAATGTTTTTTTTATTGGCTACTTTTATGCTGGCATCGCTGTCCATGCAGCATCTCGATGCGCTGAAAGTCAATTTGCCGTCAGGCAAGGCAGAGCAATTAAGCGCCGAAAAACCGCTGACGCTAACCATTACCGCCGAGGGTAAAATTCTTGTCAACCGTCGCCCGGTCACCTTGGCCAGTCTGGCCGGCACACTTAAACCCCTGCTGACGACAGCCGGCAAGGATATTGTCGTCGCGGCCGACGATAAAGCGCCTCAAGGCATAGTGGTACGCGCCATGCTGCAGGCGCGCGCTGCCGGAGCCGGACATTTCCTGATAGCGGTGGCGCATGAATGACCGTCAGCAAAAATCGGCACCGCGCATGGTATGGTGGTCTTGGCCGCCTGCCATCGTCTTGTGGCTGCTCGTATTGTGGGCAATCAGCGTTTATCTGGCGAACAAGCCGCCTGTCCTTCCGGCGCCGTTGCCCATAGACGCCCGTATCGTAGAATTGCCGCCCGCACAGCCGGCAGCCAGAAAGGCAATCTCTTCTCCGGCCCCGCATCGCATTAAACCGGCTCGACCCCCGGTTTCAAAACCCGAAACGGCTCTTACACCCGCAACCAAACCGGCACCTGCTCCGCCGATAACGCATCAGGCAACAACGCACGCCGTTCCGCCCACTGCGGCAGCAAATCCTGCGCCTGCTCCGCCTAAAGCAGCAAATCCACCTCCGCCTGCTTCCGCACCGCCAGTATCCGGGAACCCAAAATCCGATTCAGAAAATGGCACTCAATCACTGGGAGCGCATGCTATCTATCAGCCTAACCCAGTCTTGCCGGAAGATCTGCGCGACGAAACCATGCATGTCGTAATCGTGGCGCGATTTCATATCGCCGAAGACGGCAGCGTGACGGTCGAGTTACTCAAATCGGCACCCAATCCGCGGGTCAATCAAATCATTCTGAATACGCTGAAAACATGGCGGTTTTTTCCGGCGACTCAAGCCGACAAACCCGTAGCTTCAACGGAAGACATTAATATATCTATCGATGTCGGCGATTGAAAGACGCAGAAAGGTTAGCACCCAGACTGAGCCTACCTCTCTCGCAGCACCAGTACCGCGTCCTGCCTCGACAGGGGAAAATGCCGGGCTTTCGGCCCCGGCAACCGGTACGAACCCGCCGACACTATTTAACGTCATCGCCGCCGGATTGCCGATTAAGCGTGACCAGCGAATTCCTTGATCATCTCCTGATTGAAAGCAGGCAGATCCTTTGGGCTGCGGCTAGTGACCAATCGATGATCTTTTACGACTTCCTTGTCATGCCAGTTAATTCCGGCGTTGATCATATCGGTTTTCAGCGATGGATATGACGTCATATCCTTGCCCTTCATCATTCCGGTTTCAATCAATAACTGGGGTCCGTGGCAGATTGCTGCTACCGGTTTGTCTTTCTTTAAAAAACCGGCCGCAAAATCGATATAATCCTTTTCCATCCGCATCTTGTCGGGATTGAGGACGCCGCCCGGTATCATCAGCGCATCGTAATCCTTGCTGTCGGCCTGTTCGAGGTTGACATCCACCGGAATTTCTATCGACCAGTGATCGGTATCCCAGGCTTTCAGCTTATGCTGCCTGGAAATGACATGAACGGTAGCGCCGGCTTCTTCGAGCGCTTGCCGTGGGCTGGTCAGTTCCACTTCTTCAAATCCGTTTTCCGCTACGATAGCAATTTTCTTACCGGTTAATTTAGAGGAAGTCATAATTTACTCCAGCAAATAAGGGTAAATAATCATCCTCCTGATTTCCGTGCCCACTCTATGCGTTATCGAACGCAAGGTCTAATCCGGGAAATATTCAGCTACGTCAGGCAGTAATTCACCGGAATCAAAGGCATTAACCCATGATTCTCACCCATCGCCTCCCGCAGACTGATTTCTATAGTCCGACAAAGCGCATCCAGCGGCAGATCATTGGCAGCATTGCCGAAAGGCTCTTCGATTTCATCTCCCAGTGCGTCGAGGCCGAAAAAAGTATAAGCCACAATCCCGACGACAAAAGGGGTCATGAATCCTATCGTATCGACAAGACCGAACGGCAGCAGAAAACAATACAGATACGCCGTTCTGTGCAACAACAGCGTATAGGAAAAAGGCACGGGTGTATTTTTGATCCGTTCACAGGAAACTGCCGCGCGGTTCATTGCCGATACCGTCTTGTCGATGGCGACCGCAAGCAGGATTTCAATTTGCCCTTCGTTCAGGCACAAGCGTAAATCCTGTCCCGTACGCTGCAGCAGGAAATCCGGAATATTCGAGACTTTATCGAGCAACAGCCACTCGTTTTTTTCCAGCAGGTTCAAGAGATCGTTACTGGCATCGGTTTCGCGCAAATGATGGCGCAATGCGTGAGAAAAAGCGATAACGCGATAAATCATGCGAATACGGGCATCTTCCAATCCGGCAGCCGTTGTCAGCGGAACCGCCGGATTGACCAGGCCAAGACATATACGCGCAAAATTCCGGCTTTGTACAATAATCTCTCCCCACAGCTTGCGTCCTTCCCAGTAACGGTCGTAGGCTGCATTGTTACGAAACCCGAGAAAGATCGCCAACGGCAACGCCATAATCGTAAACGGAATAGCCGACAATGTGATCTTAAAGCCGAAAAACCTGCCATGGTTGAGCATTACCCATATCGCAAGAAGAACGTTGACCAGCAAAGCAATCCAGATTTGCCTTAACACCGATCCGCGAATGACAAAAAACAGTTTCAGACCTGACGGCCGTTCTCGAATGATCATGATAAGCCATCAGTCGGGAAGCAACGCCGCCGCCTTCGCCGCGAGACCACCTACCGCCGACCAGTCCAGCGTTTCATCGCCCTGAGCGGCCAGTTCGATAAATCGATCGCGCAGAATACCGGCAAAAGGCAGCGGTACTTTTAACGTTTCCGCAGCAGCCAGTACCAGTCGCATGTCTTTCTGCCCGAGTTCAGCCGCAAAACCCGCAGGCTCGAAACTGCGATCGGCAATCATTCCGCCGTAATTTTTGTAGATCGGCACGTTAAAAATACTCGATGTCAATAATTCGAGATATTGATGTCTGTCTACGCCGCCTTTTTCCGCCAGCGCCATCGCTTCGCCCAGAGATTCGATCACGGTAGCGATCAGGAAATTGCCGCTTAATTTAACCAGATTCGCTTTCGACGGTTCGTCAGACATCCGGTAGGAGCGTTGCCCTAGATCATCGAATACAGCCTGCAAACGAGCAATCACCTCCGCATTGCCGCCGAGGACAAGAAACAGCTTGCCTGCTGCAGCAGCATCCGGTCGTCCGAAAACCGGGGACGAAACAAAATGCTGCCGCTTTTCGGCATGCGCTAGCGCGAGTTTTTCCGCCAGCGCGACGCTGATCGTACTACAGGAAATATGCACGGCATGAGGTTCGAGATGGGCAAGAAGTCCATCGGCTCCGTATGTAGTGTCTTCTACCGCGGCATCATTTGCCAGCATCGAAAACACTGCTTCGGCCTCGCAGCATTCAGCAATCGTTTTCGCTCCCGTCGCGCCTTGCGCCACCAGTTCGCGCATACGTTCCGCCGTACGATTGAACACGATTACCTCATGACCCGTTTCCAAAAGGCGCGACACCATACCCGAACCCATGCGCCCTAATCCGATAAATCCGATTTTCATGCCCTGTCTCCTTACCTTCAGCCTATGTTTAACGGTTAATGAACGGACAGCATAATTGCCGACTTTCCGGCAGCGTAGCCGCTAAATCGTCCCTCAAACCATTTAACCACAAAAAAAAATCGGGTCAAATATGTAAATTGACATTTAACTATTTCTGGTATTAACTTTATTTAAGGAGATACAACCGGGGCGAAAGATTGAATTTCTTGTTTTCGTATAGTTTTGTTTCAGCGAACGGAAAATTAATGCCGCAAGTTCGCTCCTGTGATATTTCGCTGTCGTTACCATAATTCATTCATGCAGTGGAGGAAGTAATGCAACTCAACCGAAGGCAATTCCTGAAAATTTGCACCTCAAGCCTAGGTGTTTCCAGTCTGGCAGCTATGGGCTTTTCCGCTACCGCTGCGCTGGCGGAAGTGCGTGAATTCAAACTTCTGCGCACCACGGAGACGCGCAATACCTGTCCCTATTGTTCGGTCAGTTGCGGTCTCCTGATCTATAGCCTGGGAGACAAGGCGAAAAACGCAAAATCTTCCATTATCCATATCGAAGGTGATCCGGATCATCCGGTCAATCGCGGAACCTTATGCCCAAAGGGTGCGGGCCTGCTCGATTTCGTCCACAGCCCCAACCGACTTCAGTATC
>JAJYPZ010000058.1 GCA_021794855.1 Pseudomonadota bacterium
ATCAAAGGATACGCTTCGCTCGCGACAAATAATACCCGTGTTATTGCCTGCATTATTATTCCGTTTTCAATTTCAGGTAAATTGCCGCCAGGGGCGGCAGCGTCAATGACAGCGAATAAGCAAAACCCATCCATGGGATATTGTCACTATGAATGATTCCGGCGTTGCCGCTATTACTACCGCCGTAATAAGCGGAGTCCGAGTTCAGGATTTCCCGATACAGACCGGATTGACCTACACCGATGCGATAGCTCTGTCTCGGTACCGGAGTAAAATTCAGAACGACGACAATCTGTTCGGTATCGCCATGCCGCAGCAGGCTTAATACCGATTGATCGCTATCGTGACAGTTGATCCAGGAAAATCCCTGCGCGCTGAAATCGTATTGATACAGCGCTGGTTCGGTACGGTATAATCGGTTTAAATCTCCTGTCAGACGCCAAATTCCTTCGTGTGCAGGAAACTGCCGTAACATCCAGTCGAGTTCGCCGTTAACCTGCCACTCGTTCCATTGAGCGAACTCACTGCCCATAAACAGGAGTTTTTTACCCGGGTGCGCATATTGCCAGGCGTAAAACAAGCGCAGATTAGCAAATTTCTGCCAGTAATCTCCCGGCATTTTATCCAGCATACTGCCTTTAAGATGTACGACTTCGTCGTGCGACAGCGGCAGGACGAAATTTTCCGTATAAGAATATATCTGGCTGAATGTGAGTTGATCGTGATGGAATTTACGATGAACGGGGTCTTGTTCGATATATTTCAGGTTATCGTTCATCCATCCCATATTCCATTTCATCGAAAAACCCAGACCGCCCAATTCCACCGGCCGCGAGACCATCGGCCATGCCGTGGATTCTTCCGCTATCGTCAGCACTCCGGCAAATCTTCCGTGAACGACGGTATTGAGCTCGCGCAAAAAGGCGATCGCTTCCAGATTTTCGCGACCGCCGTATTGATTCGGCGCCCATTCGCCGTCCTTGCGAGAATAGTCCAGATAAATCATCGACGCCACCGCGTCTACGCGCAATCCATCGATATGGAATTCTTCCAGCCAGAACACCGCATTAGCCAACAAAAAATTCTTGACCTCGTTACGGCCGTAATCGAAGATCAGCGTGCCCCAATCCTGATGTTCGCCGCGTCTCGGATCTGCATGCTCGTACAGCGGCTCTCCGATAAAACGTGCAAGAGCGAAATCGTCCCGGGGAAAATGAGCGGGTACCCAATCCAGAATGACACCGATATCTGCATGATGGCAGGCGTCGACAAACGCCCGAAAATCATCTGGCGAACCAAAACGAGCGGTAGGCGCATAATAACCGGAAACCTGATATCCCCACGATTCGTCCAGCGGATATTCGGCAACCGGCAACAGTTCGATATGCGTATAACCGAGTTCTTGCACATACGGAATCAGATGCAGCGCCAGTTCGGCCCAGTTATAGAACCCGCCGTCCGCGTGCCGGCGCCACGAACCGGCTTGCAATTCGTAGATACTCACAGGCTGATGCTGCCAGTCGAAGCGTTCCCGCCTTCCCAGCCATTCGCTATCATTCCAGCTATGCCGGCTCGGCGCAGAAATGCAGGAAGCGGTCTCAGGCCGCATGAACGTTTGCTGCGCGTAGGGATCTGCCTTGATAGCCAATTGGCCGTGCCGCCCCAAAATTTCGTATTTGTAAGCCATGCCGGCTGCAAGACCGGGAATAAACAGCTCCCAGACGCCGCTTTCGCCGCGAGAGCGCATCGGGTGGCTACGGCCGTCCCATCGGTTGAAATCGCCGACGACGCTCACTCTTTGCGTCGCCGGAGCCCAGACCGCAAACTGGCAACCGGAAATTCCGTCTATGACGGTAACGCGACTGCCGAGAATTTTCCAGGCGTGGTGATGTCTGCCTTCAGCCAGCAAATACAAATCCAGATTGCCAATCTGGGCTGGAAACGTATAAGGACTGATAGCCTTGTGCCAAGCTCCATTCGATTTGTCGCGCCATTCCAGCAGCGGATGGGCTACGCTCCGTTCAGCGATGCGCAGTTCGAATACGTCGGTGCCCGGCAGCCGTTCCAGTGTCGTGCCGTCGCTCAAGCGTATAGATTCTGCAGTCGGCACGAACATCCTCAGCAGCCAGCTGCCGTCTGCTTGCATATGCCAGCCCAGCAGACTGAAAGGATCATGATGCTGTCCTCGCACAAGTCGATCCAGTGAATTTTTCATATTTTCAAACGCTCGCTTCTTTGTAATTGGCGGTATAGGCAGGCTGCAATCGAATCCGGCAAATCTGCCCAGAAAAAACGCCATAACCAGTTGCCCTCCACGGTACCCGGCGTATTCATGCGAGCTGTGCCGTCGAGGTCTAATATATCCTGCAAAGGAATTATCGCCAACTCGGCATGACTGTTCAAAACCGTATCGATCATCACCGGCGCCAGATTGACGGCGTCGTGGATAGCCAGCGTCGAGAGTACATGTGACTGCTGACCGCTATCCAGTTCTGCGAACCAGCCTTTTAATGTGTTATTGTCGTGCGTGCCGGTATAATAAATTTTATCGAGCGTCACATTTTGCGGTTTATGCGGATTGTCGGGGTAGCCGTCGAAGGCAAATTGCAGTACGCTCATGCCCGGCAAATGAAATCGTTTGCGCAAGGCGACGACTTCTTCGGTAATCAATCCCAGATCTTCGGCTACCAGCGGTACAGTGCCCATTTCATCATGGATGCGCTGCAATAGCGCCTCGCCGGGTACATTTTTCCAATATCCTTCTATCGCCGTCGGACAACTAGCCGGTATCGTCCACGACGAAGACAAACCGCGAAAATGATCTATCCGCACCAGATCGAAAAATTCGAAATGATAACGCAGTCGTTCGCGCCACCAGGCGAAATCGGTTTGCTGCATATATTCCCAGTTATATTGCGGATTGCCCCAACGCTGTCCGGTTGCGGAAAAGTAATCCGGTGGCACTCCCGCTACCAGCGTCGGCTGTCCGGTCTCGTCCAGCAGGAAATAATCCGGATGCGCCCAGACATCTGCGCTATCGTGTGCAACAAACAAAGGCATATCGCCGAACAAGGCGATTTGTTTTTTTCCGGCATAAGCCCGTAAATCTTGCCAGTACGCATACAATTGATATTGGTGCCGTATATAATTATTGATCTGGGTTCGATATTTCCGACCGAATGTCAGCAATGCCTCCGGATCGCGGTGGCGCAGCGGTTCCGGCCAGGCCATCCAGGGCATGCATTCATGATGCTGCTTGATTACCATGAATAAAGCGTAATTATCTATCCAGTGGCGCTGCCGCCGGTACCAGAGTTTGAATGCTGTATCGGTGAGTTTGACCGTGGGCAATCTTTCCGGAAACAACAATGGATTCAAGGCGAATGCCGAAGCACACTGATAAGGCGAAATGCCTGCCAACGGGACTCCCAGCGGCAGCATCTGCCAGACCGACATCCCTGCGCTGGCGAGCCAGTCCATCCACCGCATGGCATCGCCGTCCAGCCGTCCTGAAGGTAAAGAGCTCGGATGCAGCAATATGCCGGCCTGCCGGATATCGCCTTTGCCATTCATTCGACATTCCTTCGCATCGTTCCCGCATTGGCTGCATTACCGCCCCCCAACGAAAGCGGAACGGCAAGATTGGCAGGCGGCGTTACTTTAATCAGCGCATACAATTCGTATAGTTGTTCGCGATACAATCGTTCGAAATCGCGCACGCTACCGGTAGGGTTATAATCCCCGAACCACCAGAACCAGTCGGAACCCTCGCATATCGCTAATTGCCGGATTACTTGCTGCCGTATTTCGGCGTCCGGATTATTCTCCTGCAAAGCCTGATCTACCGCCAGCTTCGCTGCCACCAGATAATCCCAACCCCGATTTTTGTCGGGCGAACCTATCCACGTCGACAAAGAACCGTATACCCAGCTCCCTGCGCAGATGCGCGGCAGAGGTTTTGCAGTAAGACGATCGGCCGCTTCCTTAAATGTAACCGTATGAATCCATGATGATTCAGACAGTGCGGCATACAAACCGTCCAGAAAGTAATGACCGTTATCCGGATAATATTCCCAGGCATTTTCGCCGTCGAGGATAATACTGATTACATGCTCTCCGGTTTTTTCACCTAAAAAATTCGCAACATTGCGAATGTGCTGGATCAAATCCCCTACCGCATCGTCGGCATGCCAGTCACTATAACGAAAACCGATCAAATCGGACAAACCGTCGTCGCGGAAAAATAGGCGGACTTCGCTGCCCGTATATTGATAGGGAGAAAACAGATCGCGTTTACTATTGACGATTTCTTCAGGGATGTCCGATAAACGGCAGCTGTTTCGCCATACGCCTTCGCCGGTTGCCGTCCAGCTGATGCCGTATTCGTCCAGTAACTCTACCGCGTCTTCGCTGACAGCCCCTTCCGCCAGCCAGACGCCATCGGGACGTCGACCGAAATAATGTTCGAATGCCGTCAAACCCTGCTCTATATGCCAGCGGCTGCGCTCGTCCCCGCCCGGATATCCGGCTGCCTGAGGCCGGGGTGCGTTCGGCATTGCGCAGGCCATGTTGTCGAAGCTTTCCAGCAAAGGGATAATGGGATGACCATATGGCGTCATCGACAATTCGATTTGACCCCGTTCCGCCAGCGCACGATAACGCGGTATCAGATTGCGCAAAACATCCCGGATCAGACTCAGCAAATCCCGCCGTTGCTGAACGGTATAATTGGCGCCCTGCTCGAACATCGCTTGCACCAAAGGCTGATCGCGCAGACTGAATCCGAGCCAGACCAGATGATACCAGGTCAGCAAATCCAGAAAATATTGATCGTTCAGATAATTATAGGAATAAGGTACGTTTTCCACACCGATGTTCACATTTTCGGTCGCGCCGATCATCCGCAACAGACGGCTGAAAGCCGGATAAGGATGTATCATCCGTGGTGCATTGCAGCGCTGGCAATCGTGGATCAATTGTACGCGTTCCGCCGGATCGTCCGGGACCGGCTGAGCACCCGCCAATATATTCAGCATACGATCCTGTATAGCTGTGCCATCGTTCAGAAAGCGTCCGATCTGTGACGTATAATCGTCGATCTGTTCGAGTAGTATCGGTGTAAAATTAACTACCGTACGCATCGCAGGATAACGCTCAAGATGCGCCGCCATATCGCTGTAATCCTTAATTCCGTGGAGATATACCCAGGGCAGGCGATATTCTCCCGTCAGGCCGTGACGGTAATACGGCTGATGCATATGCCAGCACAACACTACATTTATTCGCTTATCAGTCATAATCATTCCAATCAATGGCGCGCAATGTACGCGGCCGGCGGGGCTCGAAAGAACCATGTTTAACGGAATATGAGCGAACCCGTACTTTTGCAAACAATCCCTACCGGTATAAATGCTGTCCCAGCATTTCGGGCGTCACCAGCACTATACCTTCTTTGGTCACATGATAACGTTGCGCGTCTTGTTCCAGATCTTCGCCGATGACGGTATCGTCCGGGATAATGCAGGCTTTATCTATAATGGCACGGGTTATGCGGCAATTCCGGCCTATCCGTACTTTGGGAAGGACGACGCTGTCTTTGACCAGACTGAAATTTTCAATCAGGCAACCGAAAAACACGATGCAGCGTTTCAGACGCGCTCCCGAAATAATGCAGCCCGCCGAAACCAGCGAATCAATCGCTTCGCCGCGCCGGCCTTCGTCGTCAAAAATGAATTTCGCCGGTGCCGATTGCGGTTGATAGGTCCAGATCGGCCATTCCCTGTCGTATAAATTCAGTTCGGGGTCGATCGCGCACAATTCCATGTTGGATTTCCAGTAAGAATATACCGTCCCGACATCGCGCCAGTAACCGGGCTCTCCGGTATCCTTGCGAAAAGGATATGCCAGAGCGAGCGAGGTATGGATATTCTCAGGTATGATATCGCGGCCGAAATCATGTGACGAATCGCGATGCTCGGCATCGGCGATCAAGGTATTGAACAAAAATTCGGTAGAAAATACGTAAATCCCCATGGAAGCGAGCGCGGTATCGGGTTTGCCCGGCATCGCTTCCGGTTCGGGTGGTTTTTCGGTGAATTTTGTAATACGCATATTTTCATCGACCGACATTACGCCGAATTCGGATGCTTCATCACGCGGCACTTCAATACATCCTACGGTAAAATCCGCGCCCGATTCAACGTGCCGCAACAGCATGGCGGAATAGTCCATGGTATAAATATGATCGCCGCCGAGCACGATGACATATTGAGGATCGTGCCTCCGAACGATATCCAGATTCTGGAACAGCGCGTCGGCCGTACCCTGATACCACTCCTTTTTATGGGTACGCTGCTGCGCCGGCAGAATTTCGACGAATTCGCCGATCTCGGCACGCATGAAACTCCAGGCCCGTTGCAGATGGCGTATCAGCGAATGCGATTTATATTGAGTCAGCACGCCTATCCGCCTGAGCCCGGAATTGACGCAATTCGACAAGGCGAAATCGATGATGCGATATTTCCCGCCGAACGGCACCGCAGGTTTGGCGCGCCATGCCGTCAGATTTTTCAGGCGCGAACCTTCGCCGCCGGCCAACACTAGAACCAAGGTCCTGCGCGTGAATTCGGTGACCATTTTCGGCTCTGTATAATAGCGATATAATTTTTCTTGTTCTGATTTCGTTATTGTCATTACTCGTCTCCTTCATCACTCTCGCTAAATCATTTCATTGCAATTTGTACCGCTCCTAATACGCCCAGCCTCGGTTCGGTAATCAGATAAACAGGAATGCCGCGGACCAGCTCGGCCATCCGGCCTTTGTCCGCCGCCTGACACACGAATTTTTCTGTAGCCAGC
>JAJYPZ010000059.1 GCA_021794855.1 Pseudomonadota bacterium
CCCGTCCACTCCGCCAACACGAAGGGCGAGCTTCGGTTCGCCTTCTTTCTTTTTTAAGATTGTGAATGTCAATGCTGGATTGGATACGCGAGAGTACGCAAGGTTGGATCGTCAAGCTGATTTTAGCCCTGATTATTGTTCCGTTCGCTTTGTTTGGAATCGATTCGTATTTTAGCCACCGTGCCAGCGACGATACGATCGCCATTGTCAATGGCGCGAAAATCAGTCGTACCGCGTACGAAGAAGCACTCAAGGAACAGAGGGCGATTCTTGCCGCTTCGATGGGAGCAAATTTCGATCCCCGGATTTTCGATGAGCCGAAAATACGCATATCCGTGCTCAATGGCATGATCAAACAGCGTTTGCTGCTTGAAGCCGCGCACGATGCAGGCTTCGTGGTAAGCAAGGCGCAATTGGCATCTTATATCGGCAGTATTCCGGCATTTCAGGAAAATGGTCAGTTTTCGGTCAGTCGCTATAAACAGATGTTGCAGCAGCAAGGCATGACCATTCCCGGTTTCGAGCAGCGCGCGCAACAGGAAATTCTGATCGACGACATGCGCGCTCCGTTTTCTCGCGCTGCCGTAGCTTCGGCAGAGGTGGCCAGACAGGTCATGTCGGATATGACCCAGCGCCGGGAAATCAGTCAGTATTCAATCAGTCCTTCGTCTTTTCTGGCGCAGATAACGATTACGCCGCAAGAAATCAAAGCTTACTACGATAAGCATAAAACAGAATATACGATACCGGCTCAAGGGCGTTTCCAGTACGCCGTATTATCTTTGAACGATGTTGCCAAGCGCATTTCCATTCCGCCTGCAGTAATCAAGCAATATTACGACCAGAACCTGACGAAATTCAGCGAACCCGAAGAGCGCGAAGCACGCCATATCCTGATTGCTGTTCCGGCTGGCGCCAGCGCTCAGCAACGGGACGCCGCCAGACAGCGTGCCGAACGCCTGTATCAGCAGGCAAGCGCTCATCCTGCCGCTTTTGCCGGATTGGCGAAACAGTATTCGGACGATAAGGGATCGGCTGCCCAAGGCGGAGAATTAGGATGGTTTGCCCGCACGGCGATGGTGAAGCCGTTTGCAGATGCCGTTTTCGGCATGCAGAAAAACCAGATTGCAGGACCTGTAGCTACCGATTACGGCTATCATGTCATCCAGTTGACAGGGATTCGGCCTGCGCATGTCCGTCCTCTCGATGCAGTGGCTGGCGAAATCACCGACGAGTTGCAAAAGCAGCAGGCGGTCAAACAATTTGCCGATGTGGCGGAACGTTTCAGCAATCAGGTATTCGAGCAATCGCAGACCTTGCAGCCGATTGCCGATGCGCTACATATTCCGCTGCAAACGTCGCCCTGGATCAGTTTGTCCGGCGGGGCGGCCGGAATACTGAATTCGCCGAAAATGCTGCAGGCGCTATTTTCTAATGACGTACTGAAAAATAAACGCAATACCGATGCGATTGAAGTTTCGCCGAACACTCTGGTTTCGGCACGCTTGCTTGAATACAAGCCGTCTTATGTCCAAACCCTGAATGAAGTCAGCGCTTCGATTGAGCAACAACTTAAAAAGCAGCAAGCGCAAGCGTTGACTCAAAAGCAAGGCGTAGCGTTGCTGAATCAGTTAAACACGGGGAAAGAGCCGGCCCAGATACATTGGAGCGGTTTTACATGGGTCAGTCGCGATCATTTGCAAAATACCGATCCGGCCTTAGTGACCGGCATTTTTTCGGCTAACGCAAAAAAGCTTCCAGCCTATTTCGGCGCTGTGAACGTAACAGGCAATTACATTCTGGTGCGGATAACGCAAGTCGCACCCGGTCAGGCAGCCGATCCTGCACAACTCAAGGCGGTGCAGACTCAAATGGCTAATACCGAAACCGAGCAGGCGTTTAGCGATTATATTTCCGGGCTTTCAGCGAAAGCCAAAATTGTCATCAAGGATATTCCGTTTGGTCGACTGGCTCAATAACAGAGCGTCAGAGCGAAAGAAGAGTCGTTAATCTGTTCGCCCCGTCCCCGGGGCGAATTTTGTTCAGGCTACTCGAAATCGCCACCCATCGTGGTATTGAAACCTGCATCGACATAAGTGACTTCACCCGTTATGCCGCTGGATAAGTCAGATAACAGGAAAGCCGCCGTATTGCCGACTTCCAGAATGGTTACGTTGCGGCGCAGCGGAGCGTGTTTTTCGACATGATTGAGTATTTTGCTGAATCCCGTAATGCCGCTGGCGGCCAGGGTTTTAATCGGTCCTGCCGAAACCGCGTTGACGCGTATTCCTTTAGGACCCAGACTTTGTGCCATGTAATAGACATTCGATTCAAGGCTGGCCTTGGCGAGTCCCATGACGTTGTAAGCAGGCACGGAGCGGATCGCGCCCAGATACGACAAAGTAAGTAGCGCGGCGTTACGGCCTCGCATCATCGGTAGTGCGGCTTTCGCCAGTGCGGCGAAACTGTACGAACTGATGTCATGCGCGATCTGAAAGTATTCGCGCGTAACGGAATCGAGATAATCGCCGGCTAATGCCGCCTTGGGAACGAATGCGATAGCATGGACGATGCCGTCCAAGGTGTCCCATTGCTTGTTCAAATCGACGAATAATTGATGGATTTCTTCATCGCTGCCGACATCGCAGGGAAGTACGATACTGCTGCCGAATTCTGCGGCCAGCGCGGTGACACGCTCTCTGATTTTATCGCCCTGATAAGTGAAGGCCAGCGTGGCGCCTTCGCGATGGCATGCTTGGGCAATACCGTAAGCAATCGAACGATCACTGATCAAACCGGTAATGAGTATGCGTTTATCGCGTAGAAATCCCATATATTCTCCTGAATTGTCTGTAGTAAATAGCACGGCTATTATACCCATAGTCCGGGCGCTGGGTTAAACTCGCATAATGATTCGAATTGGCATATTGATAATAGTTTTATTGCTCGCAGGCTGCAAGCAGAACGTCTGGAACGATCCCTATCCGGCCAGCGAACGCGATGCCAATACTTTATATCTGTCGTTCGTAGAACGACCCAAGCATCTGGACCCGGCTCAATCGTACAGCGAGGATGAAATCGAAATCCTGGCGCAGATTTACGAACCGCCGCTGCAATACCATTACCTCAAGCGCCCTTACACGCTAATCCCGGCTACGCTGACGGCGATGCCGAAAGTAAGCTATCTCGATGCCGCCGGTCGTACATTGCCGGACAATGCTCGTCCTGAGCAAATCGCGCAGAGTGTTTACGAACTGCATGTGCGTCCCGGTATCTATTACCAGCCGCATCCGGCTTTCGCGCAAGATAGCCGTGGGTTACCTTATTATCGCGGTGATCGTGTCCGGGAGGCCCGATCCTGGAGTGATTTCAACCATACATCAACCCGTGAACTGGTCGCGGCGGATTATGTTTACGAAATCAAGCGGCTGGCGTCGCCGCAAGTGAATTCGCCGATTCTTGGCCTGATGTCGGGGTATATCATTGGACTCAAGGATTATGCCGATCTGCTGGAAAAACAGGCGCGTTCGTTACCGGACGATGCTTATCTGGATTTGAATCGCACTCCATTGGCCGGTGCCGAGGTGGTTGACCGTTACACGTACCGGATCCGGCTGAAAGGCAAATATCCGCAATTCATGTATTGGCTGGCGATGCCGTTTTTCGCGCCAATCGCCCCCGAAATCGATGCCTTTTATCATCAGCCCGGCATGGCTAAGCGCAATTTTACCCTGGACTGGCATCCCGTCGGCACGGGCGCCTATCAACTTAGCGTAAACGATCCGAACCGGCAGATAAGACTGATACGCAATCCTTGGTTTCACGGCGAAAAATATCCGAGCAGCGGCGAACCCGGCGACCGGGCCGCCGGCTTATTGCGCGATGCGGGTAAACCGCTGCCTTTTATCGATACGATTGTTTTCAATCTGGAAAAAGAGACTATTCCTTACTGGAATAAATTCCTGCAGGGCTATTACGATCTGGCCGGCGTCAACGCCGAAAGTTTCGATCAGGCGATACGCATCGATGCAACAGGCCACGCGCAATTGAGCGCTGCCATGCGCGCGCAGGGCATGAGCCTGGTGAGCGCTGTGATGCCTACGATTTCCTTTGTCGGATTCAATATGCTGGATAATGTGGTCGGCGGCTATTCCGAGAGGGCGCGTGACTTGCGTCAGGCGATTTCGATTGCGGTCGACTACGAGGAATTTATCGCCATTTTCCAGAACGGCGGCGGTATTCCAGCGCAAGGCCCGATTCCGCCTGGCATATTCGGTTACGAGAGCGGCGTCGCCGGTATGAATCCGGTAGTATATCGACAGATAAACGGCAAGATAAAGCGCCGTCCGATCAGCGATGCCCGCCGTTTGCTGGCCGAAGCGGGGTATCCCGACGGACGCGACGAACGCACCGGTGCGCCGCTGGTACTGTATTACGATAATACTTTTACGGGACCGAATGCCAAGGCGTACGTCGACTGGATGGTCAACCAGTTCGCCAAGCTGAATATACAATTAGTGCCGCGCAGTACCGATTACAATCGATTTCAGGATAAAATCCGCCGCGGCAACGCGCAAATATTCGTAGCGGGATGGAATGCGGATTATCCCGATCCGGAAAATTTTTTGGGTCTGTTATACGGCCCGAACAGCCAGGTAAAGTACGGGGGAGAAAATCAGGTCAATTACAAGAATGCACGATACGATGCGTTATACGATCAGATGAAATATCTCGACAACACGCCCCAACGGCAATTACTGATCAATCAGATGGTCGATATCGCGAGACAGGATGCGCCGTGGATGTTCGGTTATTTTCCGCGCTCGTTCGGATTGCGTCAGCAGTGGGTCAGTCCGGGTAAACTTAATGTCATCGCCAACAATACGTTCAAATACCGCAAGATCGATCCTGGATTGCGCGAGCAATTGCGCGAGCGCTGGAACCGGCCGGTTATCTGGCCGGTGCTGGCATTGGTTGCCGTTGTGGCGATAGCGCTGGCTGCGGTGGCGTATGCTGCGCGTCGTCGCGACCGGAAGACGGCGAAATGATCCGTTACCTGATCCGTCGCTTGCTCTATGCGCTGCCGATTTTATTCGGCGTCAATTTGTTGACGTTTCTGCTGTTTTTCATCGTCAATACGCCGGACGATATGGCGCGCATGCATTTGGGCACCAAACATGTGAGCGCGGCAGCGATAGCGCACTGGAAAAGCGCGCACGGTTACGACAAACCTTTGTTTTATCAACCCGCCGCGCACGGCAGTGGTAAATTGACCGATACCGTATTCTTCGATAAGTCGCTGCGCATGTTTGCGCTGGATTTCGGCCAGTCAGACGACGGCCGGAACATCTCCCGCGAAATACGAACCCGCGCCGGCCCCAGTCTGGAGATTGCGTTGCCGGTATTTGTGCTGGGCTTGCTGACGAATATCAGTTTCGCCTTGCTGCTGGTGTTGTTTCGCGCCACCTATCTGGATCGTTTCGGGGTGATGCTGGCGGTCGCGCTAATGTCGATTTCCGGCCTGTTTTATATTATTGCGGGACAATATTTCGTCGCCAAACTCTGGCATCTGGTGCCGATCTCGGGTTATGTCAACGGGCTGGACAGCTGGCGTTTCGTCGTCCTGCCTGTGGTTGTGTCCATAATCGCCGGCATAGGCGGCGGCAGCCGCTGGTACCGGAGCATCTTTCTGGAAGAAATGGGTAAGGATTACGTGCGCACGGCGCGGGCGAAAGGCTTATCGGAATGGCGCATCCTGTTTCGGCACATATTGCAGAACGGATTGATTCCGATACTGACCGGCGCTGTCGTGGTGTTGCCTTTACTGTTTATGGGCAGCTTGCTGACGGAATCGTTTTTCGGCATTCCGGGACTGGGGTCGTATATTATCGATGCGATTCAGGCGCAGGATTTCGCCATCGTCCGGGCGATGGTGTTTATCGGTTCCGTGCTGTATATCGTCGGCTTGTCGCTGACCGATATCGCGTACAGCTGGGCCGATCCCAGAGTGAGATTAAGTTGAGCTGGCAGCCGGTTATTTTATGGACCGACGGCTTGGTCTGGCTGCTGACCGTTGCGGTCGCGCTGATGCTGTTGCGCAAAAGTCCGCACGGACAATTGCATGAAGCCAGTCTGCGTTTGCGGCAGATGCCGGTGGCAATGACCACGGGGCTGGTGCTGCTGGTGTTTATTGCCATCGCTTTGCTCGATTCGCTGCATTATCGTGCCGCATTGCCGGCCCACGCGGGTTCCGGACGGCAATACAGCGTGGAAGTCGGCAGCGTGCTGGATGATATCTTGCAACCCTTGCGCGAATACAAGGAAAAAACCTATTCCGCGCCCTTGGCTACGCATCTGTACGTCAAGGAAAACGCGACTCTGCCAGGGGGTAAGGTAGTACGCATCTATCCGTTGTTGCGTATCGACAATATACGCCGGCAAAGCGGCAGCAACGATATCGCGCACCGCATAGTCCGCGGTCTTTTGCTCGGCATTTCGTTCGCAGCGGCGTTTGCCGTGCTGGCGGTGGTATGGCTGATGGCGCGCAGACGGTGCGGTATCGCGGAGTTAAGGCGCCAGCTTGCGGCGGCGGATAATCGCCTGCCCTGGCGCAGCATGCTGCTTACCGTGGCCCTGCTTTGCGTACTGACAGCGGTAACGGCGAACCTGGCAGGAGCCTTTCACGTGCTGGGAACCGATAAAATCGGTCAGGACGTGCTTTATGAAACGCTGAAGAGCATACGCACCGGCGTCCTGATCGGTACGCTGACAACCCTGATCATGCTGCCGTTCGCGGTGCTGCTGGGGATCAGTGCAGGCTATTTCGGCGGCTGGGTCGACGACGCG
>JAJYPZ010000060.1 GCA_021794855.1 Pseudomonadota bacterium
TGCCTCGTGCGGACGGTTTTCCGAGCCGTAAAAGCTTATACAACTCTATTGTAGCCGAATAATAAGAAGAGAGTGAAACAGAAAACGGTTTTGATAAATATCGGCTTTTTAGTACTGCATAAGGCTGGGATCGCTGTAAACGTTAAATCCTGAAAATGAGGGTATTTTATTTTTTTTGACAGTGAGGGCAAAAATAGGTAGCCCGCTGCTGTTGCCGGAGCAGCCTGACCGGATTGCCGCAACGCAGGCAAGCCTCGTCTGCACGTCCGTAGACGAAATAATGCTGCTGAAAATAGCCGGGGGAGCCGTCGCTGCCGGTAAAATCCCGCAAGCTGCTGCCGCCGGCGGCGATCGATTTGTTCAGGGTATCGCGCACAGCCTGCACCAGCAAGATGCAGCGAGAGCGGCTTAATTTTCCCGTCGCCAGCTCTGGATGTATGTCGGCGTGAAATAAGCTTTCATTGGCGTAAATATTACCGATGCCGACGATATGTTGGCTGTCCATCAGGAATACCTTGATACTGTTACGTCGATTGCGCGTCAATTCATACAGGTATTCACCGTCGAATTCGTCCGATAGCGGTTCGATTCCCAGGCGTGCAAGCAAAGGATGAACGATGTCCGGTTCCGACCATAATACTGCGCCAAAACGGCGCGGGTCGCGCAGACGTATGCAAGAATTATTATCGAGGACGATGTCGAGATGATCGTGTATCCCGGCCGGGGTACGGCAATCTATGATGCGCAAGCTGCCGGACATGCCCAGATGAATGATGACCTTGCCGCGTTCCAGATGTACCAGCAAGTATTTGCCGCGGCGTTCTAGTTGCACGATATGCTGATTGCGGGTGAGTTCGGCAAGATTGTCGGGTACGGGCCAGCGCAGTCTGGGCTGGCGGATAATTAGGTCGACTATGCGGCGACCCCTGACATGGGGTAACAAGCCGAGGCGAGTGATTTCTACTTCAGGCAGTTCGGGCATAGGGCGATTTCCGGAAATGACTGTTAGCGGTAGAACCCGGTTCGGCGGGAAAACCGGTCAAGGGGCAGGGCATGTTGTTTTTTTAAACGCCGGGCCGCCGAAATTCTCTTGCATCGTGAGCAGCGCACTGTGCTCATCCGGAGTGAGATTACTCAGGGTATAAGTCCGATTTGCCGCCCCGCGGGCGTCGATTTTTGCTGTGACGCCTTTTTTTGCGGCGTCTGCGACGCGGGCGTCGGCAATGGGTTCTCTGGAATACAGCCCCATGGAAATTGCATTCTTCCACGGCCCGGTACGGACGACGGCGATATCTTTGAGTCCCAGACCCTGCAATTCGGAAAGTTTGGCGTCAGCCGCAAGTTTGGTGGGCAGAGGCGGAAAGTATACCCAGTAAGGGCCGCTGCGGGTGGTTGCGTCATCGGTATACGACAGCCGGTTGCCCAGCTTGAATTTGAGCAGATGCGCCTGAGCATCGTCGGCTCGTTTTGCCGGAATAGGCCCCCAGTTCAGGCAGGATACATTGGATGGGGCCGGATTTTTTTGTGCCGCGTTGAGAACCGCGTTCTTTGCCGGTATGGATGGATTCGCGGCGGGGGTTACCGGCTTGTCTGGCGGTGTAATGGCGGACGATACGGCAGAAGCCGTAACGGGTTTCGGGGCGGCAGCGGAGTGTCCCTCGCCAGCTTGCGGAATCAGACTGATTTTTTCCGGATGGATTTCGGCCGGTATCGGCTGTCCGCCCGATTGTCCCCATTCTATCCAGAAAAAAACCAGAAAGTTGATCAATAGCAGAAATAATGCAAGCAATTTCAAGCAAATACCTCCAGAGCGATAAAATACAATCCGGTCAGGACGAGATTTTCATCCATGACGCGGGCAGTAGGGAAATGCGGAGCTAGCAGCGCGGCATCACCCCCGTTCAGCCAGATTGTCGCAGGCGATCCTGTTTGCTGCAGCATGAGGGCACGCATTTGTTCCATGCAGCCTGTCATTGCCAGCAGGCAGCCGCTGGATATGGCATCGAGCGTATTTTTCGGAAAAACGTCGAATTGGCCGGGCTGATCGTTTAAGCGGGCGGTACCGGCAACCAAAGCCTGATGCATGAGCCGATAGCCCGGCATGATGACGCCGCCCAGAAAACGGCCTTGATGCAAGGCGTCTACGGTAAGTGCCGTGCCGGCAGTGACCACCAATGCAGGCATTCCGGCATTGGGTCCGACAGTATTTGGCGCCGCGCCAGATTTTGCGGCGGTTTTGAGCTGATGCACGGCGATTAGCGCCGCCCATCGGTCGCTGCCCAGTTGAGCGGCTTCGGCGTAACCGTTGGTAACGCCGCATTGTGCATCGAGAGAGTGTACCGTATAACGAGGCAGGGCGGGAAACAGGGCGAGGAATGCTGCGTCTGTCGCCGGGCCGGAAACGTTGCTGATGATGAGACAGTCGGGCTCCTGCTTCAGCACGGAAGGCAGCAATCCGATGTCGTCAGCTCCGGTAACGCCGCGCTGCAGCCATTCGCGGCCGTCGTGCAAGCCCCACTTTATACGGGTATTGCCGGCATCGATCGCAAGCAGTCTCATGGTTTAAGCCAGCAACCTTGCCAGATGAACTTCGCCGCTGTTGACGGCGATCTGTTTGTCGTCGTCGGTATGCAGAAGTAACGCGCCGTTTTCCGCAAGGCCGGTAATGCTTCCGGTCAGTTCGTTGCCGTTCGCCATGGCTATGCGTACCGGTTTGCCGGTATGCGCGTGCGCGGCCAGCCATTCCCGACGCAGATTCGCTAATCCATGCTGTTCGAATTCTGTCATGACTGCTGCGAGATGGGATAACAGAGCCGCGAGCAATCGGTTGCGGGCAATTTTCCCGTTGCTGATTTCGGCAAGATCGGCGACCGATTGGTCTATCCCGGCGCGCACTTGCGCCGGTAGTCGCAGATTGATGCCGATGCCGATGACGGCGACCGACGGTCCGTTGGCCTCGCCTTGTACTTCTATTAAAATGCCGGCCAGTTTGCGTTGCTGCCATAACACATCGTTCGGCCATTTCAACTGTACGCCGTCGATATCGAATTCGCGTAGGGTGCGTATCAAGGCAACGCCTGTGGCCAGGCTCAAACCGGCCAGCGTTGCTATGCCCTGAGTGAAGCGCCAACGCACCGAACAGGTCAGGCTGCCGCCCAGTGTGCTGTGCCAGGCGCGCCCGCGGCGACCGCGTCCCGCGTATTGGGTTTCCGCGGCCAGGCAATGGCGGTGCGCTGCATCGGGCGCGCGTAATAAGGCTGCGTTGGTTGAATCGATCTGATCGACTACCTCGATCGTGAATTCGGTGGCGTACATGTTCAGCAATGCACGGACATCGGCTTCTGTGAGCCAATCCGGCGCTGAGGGAAGGCGATAGCCGCGTCCGGGTATTTTGTGCAGCGAAACGCCGGCGGCCTCGGCGGCTTTGAGTACATTGCAGACGGTAGCCCGGGAAATGCCGAACTGACTGGCAAGCTGTGCGCCGGAATGAAAATGGCCGTCGGAAAGCTCACGCAACAAAGGGATCAGCGAGTTATGCACAAGACGGAGAAAGAGGAACGCAATAAATAAATTTTACTCTAATTTTTATAAAACGCGAAAAGCGGGTACGGCAGTTGCGTTAAAATAGAAAAATAAAGGCTATAGGAATAAATATGGGCTATAAGCGTACTGCGCGTATACTTTTCTTAAGCGGACTTCATCCGGCGAGCGCCAGTCTGGCCGCGCATTACGGCAACTGCCTGGGGGCAGAATGGCTGACGGCGCGGGCGGCGGTGCTGCCTGGAATAAGCGGGGAAGTCGGAGAGATCGATCGCGATTCGCTGCAATGGGCGGATTTGCTCGTCACTCTCGATACTCCGGCGTTAGCGGCCAGACCGGCATTGCGTCCGGGTTTACAGCACCGGCATTATCCTTTTGAACCGGTGCCGCCTTCGGCCGACAAAGCCGGTTGGCAGGACTTCGCCAGGCAAGTACGCGCGAGGGTGGAAGGGATGATAGGCGGCCTTCGTTTACTGGAAAATGCCAGCGATGCCGCCGATGATTTATAATCCGTAAGCTGTATATCGTTGCCGGACGCAGCGGCAATAAAATTAAAACTGAAAATACCTGCACGCAAGAAAAGGAAAAATGTATGGTTATGATTCAATTGGCGCAACAGGCTGAACTGGCACAATTTATGAGTCATCAGTATTTATGCGAGTCGTTGACGGTGGCCGAGGTCAATACCCTGTTGCAATATCTGTCGGTATTGCATCTGGACGACGGCGATATCGTGTCGGATGTGGGCGATATCGGCGATGAATTGTATTTCGTGGTAAAGGGTGAAATTGCACTGGTTATCCCGGACGGTCCCAACGAATATGAAATTGTACGCTCGGGGGTCGGTGAAATGCTCGGAATGATGTCGTTTTTCGACAAGCATGCGCGCTCGGTCCGTCTGGTCGCCAAGGCTGCGGATACTCAGGTACTCAAATTATCCCGAGCGATGTACAAGCGTATGAAAGTAGAGCATCCGTATATCGCCATAAATATCGTCGAGCAGGCGATATTGAGCCTGGATAAATTATTCCGTTCGGTAAGCCGGGATTACGCCCAGTTCTCGCATTATTTATACGGCGGCGGCGCGAAAATCCAGGGTCAGCGCTGATTCCTGGCTGCTATACGACTACCTGATTGCCTGCAGTGCCGGCAAATTTACTGTCATCGGTCGCCGCCGCGATAAACCCAGCTCAATAATGCATCCTGAGCAGCGGTGCCGGCAGCGGCGTGCGGGCTGTCGATAAAAAACACGACGACGGTATTATGGCCGTCGGGTCTGGTCACGTAACCGGCCATCGTTTTAATGCCGTCCAGAGTGCCGGTTTTGATGTGCGCATGCCCGGCGACGGCGTCGTTCCGATCGCGTTTTTTCATGGTGCCGTCTGTCGCGACGATAGGCAGCGCTGTCGCAAATTCGGGATAAAACGGGCTTTTGGCGGCAGAGCGCAATAATTGGGCCATACTGAACGGGCTGATGCGTTCGATGCGGGAAAGTCCTGCGCCGTTATCGATGACCAGTTCGGGAAAATTCAGGTTTTCCTGCGCCAGCCATTCGCGCATCCGTTGCGCTGCCGTCTGGGAACTGGCTGGCGTAATAGTGCTCATGCTGAGAAATAAAGCGCGAGCCATGACATTATTGCTGAATTTGTCCTGGTTGTAGATCGCGATTTCCAGCGGTTCTGACGGAAAATCCAGTAAAGGAGCGGCCTGCTCCGGCATCAGGCCGGTTCGGACCTGGCCTTTGAAGGTGCCCCCTTCGCTATTCCATAAAGTGGTGAAATAATCGCCGGCCAGTTCGCTCGCATCGCCCAGCGTGATCGACAGCGTCTTGTCGCCGCAGGCACGAGGATAGGCACCGCTCAAGATCAGGCGACGGGCATTGGCATCCCATTCGATGTGTATCCGTTCGCGCCAGCTGCTGCAGGGCGCGCTGTCCAGCTTGATCCGGTCGATCAGGCGAGAACCTGCCGGTAACGGTTCGGCGCTTAGTCGTAAACGGTTGTTTTCCAGTTTAAGATAAACCGTATTGCTGTTGTAATTAATCATGGTCGCCGCCGGCAGTGCATTATAAGCCCGGAACGGCTGGTCGTCGAAATCGGCGGCGGGTTGCGGTTGAAAATAGCTCTGGTCTATGATTAAATCGCCGTTAATCTGGCGTAAGCCGCTCAATCTCAATTGATGCAGCATCATCCAGAACCGTTCTACCGTCATTCCGGGGTCGCCGTTTCCTTTCAGGTAGAGATTGCCGTCGAGAATTCCGTCATGCAGCGTTCCGTCGGTCGCTGCCAGCGTTTGCCAGGTATAGGCCGGCCCGAGCAAATTCAAGGCTGCGTAGCTGGTCACCAGTTTCATGGTGGACGCGGGATTGAACGGACGGGACGGATTGATGCTGATGCTGGGGCCGGGCTGGTCAGCGTCCCAGACTATGATCCCGACGTTTTGCAGCGGAATATGCGCTTCGGCCAGCGCGGAAATGACGCCGGGCGGCAAACTGGAGGCTTGCGCTGAGACCCATGACAAACAGAAATAAAAGATCAGTGCGGATAAATTTTTTAACATGGCGCAAAACAGGATCTAAGACAATGCCAATATTCTTGCATACATTGTGGTCAGGCTGTTCGAAAGAATTCGGTTTGAAACCGGATGCGCCGTCTCGCCATGCATTTTTGCATCGTATTGGAACATCGCTCCGGAGGCCGATATGAATCTGGATGCCCTGATCGTCGCGCTGGATAACGGTTTGCGCACAGTATTTGCTCCGGCTCAGACCGTGCGGCCGTTGCCGGGCAAGAATCTGACCGGCGTTCCGCTCGACGAACGCGAGAAAAAACATGCGGCGAGCCTGATGCGGATCAATCATGTCGGCGAAGTCTGCGCGCAAGCTTTGTATCAGGGGCAGGCGATAACCGCACGCAATTCGGCGGTCAGGGAAAGTCTGGAGATCGCCGCGAAAGAAGAGGTCGAGCATCTGGCATGGTGCGAATCCCGGATACAGGCGCTGGGCGGACGTAAAAGCTTGCTGAATCCCTTGTGGTATGCGAGTTCGCTGGCGATAGGAATGGCCGCCGGTACATTGGGAGATAAATGGAATCTGGGTTTTCTGGCCGAGACCGAGCGGCAGGTTGGGGCCCATTTGGGGGCACATCTGAACCAATTGCCGGACGCGGATGTGAAAAGCCGGGCCGTCGTCGAACAGATGCAGATCGATGAAACCCGTCATGCCGAGGTTGCCGAAG
>JAJYPZ010000061.1 GCA_021794855.1 Pseudomonadota bacterium
CTGGATTCGATCGCTCTTCGTTTTTCTTCCAGCGCGGTCTGTTCCGAATCCGATTGGGAATGAACGGACACATATTCTCCGGTCGCCATCGACATGGCTCCTGCTACCAGCCCGGAAATTCCCGCCACCATTATACTGTGATGAGAAGCATCGGAAGCGGAGACGCCCAGTATGAGACTGGAAGTCGATACTATGCCATCGTTGGCGCCCAGCACGGCTGCGCGCAGCCAGCTCAAGTTTTTAAGTCGGTTTCGGGCAGAGGAGTGATCGGTCATCGGTTCGCCTGAAATGAAAGTGAATTTTTTATCCGCAAGACTGGGAGTCTGTCCGTTGGTCTCTCGGTCAATTACTGAACAAAGATGCAGTGCTGCGGAAAATTTGCAGCTTCAGCTTATGTTAAGCATATCGATACGAGTGCGTAATGCCGGTATCAGATCCTCCTCGAACCAGGGATTGCGCTGAAACCAGGCGATATTGCGTGGCGATGGGTGCGGCAGGGGAATAAATTCAGGCCCGTACTCCCGCCAGGCTTTGACCGTTTCCGTGAGGGTCGCTTTACGTCGCTTGCCGAGATAATGCCGTTGCGCGTATTGCCCGATTAGCAGCGTTAATTCGATATTCGGCAACTTCGACAGGAGCTGGTCCAGCCATAATTCTGCGCATTCCCGTCTGGGAGGCAGATCGCCAGCTACTCCCCGGCCCGGATAGCAATAGCCCATGGGAATGATGGCAATATGCCGGTCGTTATAAAAAATTTCCGGTTCTACGCCCATCCATTGCCTCAAACGGATACCGCTGGCGTCGTTCCAGGGAATACCCGTCGTATGAACCTTCATCCCCGGCGCCTGCCCGACGATGAGGACTCTGGCCGCTTCGCTTGCCCGCAATACCGGTCGCGGTCCAAACGGCAAATGCTGTTCGCAGGCGCGACATTCACGTATTCGGGAAAGTAGATTGTCCAGGTCAAGTAATGAGGTTTCGGTCATGCAACGCCATCCATAACGAAAGATAAAATATAAATAGGGACGCGGTGCCAGAATTCAATCTTTGAATACCAGTTCATAAGCGATAGCGGGTGCGCTCCGCAATAGCTGCATCAATTGCGCAGCGTATGCGGAGCGGAGATTCTCCGTTCAGTGTGCGATACTGGAAAGCGGGATTGCAATCACCCAGCCGTAGATATTCGAGACATATAATGTCCCTCCAACGATAACGGGCGAGGAAGGGCCGAATGCGCCACCCAGATGTTTTTTCCCCAGAATTTTGCCGTCGCTGACCCGGATTGCGGCAATATCTCCTGATTTGTAGGGAACGTAAGCGACTCCGTCGGCAACGGCAGCGCCCGAGCGGATTTGGGCTCCCAGCCGTACTTTCCATAATTCGCGCCCGCTTTTCAGGTCGAATGCGTAATAGTTGCCGGTAACCGGACTGCCTTCGAGTACTTTGTCGCCATATATCATTGGCGTTGCAGTTTTCATTGCCGGAGGAACGGGGCCGTTTTCAAACTGTTTTTGCCAGACGATCCTGCCGGTCGCCGCATCCATAGCCAGCAATACATTCGCTACCGGATTTTTTTTGTCTCCTGTCTCGACCGTTGCTTCCTGGACCACCAGTCCGTCGGCATAGGCCGGAGTGCAATCGCCGATTCCCGTAGCGACCAGTTTAGGCAAGGTTATTTTCCAGACAATCTGGCCGGTTTTTTTGTTTACTGCATAAAAATAATTGGGATCGGTGCCGCCGACGAATAAATTATCGCCGGATAACACCGGAGAAGACATGCTTACAAAAGATGTAAGATCCGTACTGGAAACCAGTTTTCCGGTGACAGCGTCGAGTTTGTACAGATGTCCGTCCCCCGTGCCGATATACAGATAGCCTTGGTCATACACGGCAGTGGGCATTGCTTCGCCGGGAAAATGATAGACCCAGAGCTTCTTGCCGGTTTTTGCGTCGAGCGCGTACATCGAATTCAGACCCGGACCGCGGGTCGGCCGTTCGCCTTTCACATAAAGCATGGTGTTGGCGTAATTGAAGTAAGCGTTGCCGGTGGATACATAAACGCGGCCATCGACGACCAGAGGATTGCTCATGGTCATATTCCATCCGTAATGCGCCCAGATCAGCTTGCCGTTCAAGGCATTGAGCGCATACGTATACCCGTTGTCGCTGCCCGCATAGATGATGCCGTTGACGGCCGATACGCCGACCGGCATGCCGATGTTATATGCGGTAGTCGAAAAATTGTTGTCCAGCGGGGGCCCGTCGAGAGGGATAGCGCCTGCGCCGGCGAATTTCCAGTTAACTCCGCGTTGCAGCGCTATGCCGGCATTGCGCGGCAGGGTAAATACGGCATTGCGCCCCGGATTGGCGGCATAGGTCGTCCAGGTATGCGGAAAATCGGCGGCTACGGATGGAGCGGGCTGATTCTGCGGAAAATACTGGTAAGGAAATTCGGCTGTTACCGGGTCTGCGGTCTGGGCTGATACAGCATGAGCCCAGACACTGCTGCCGCAAGCCGACAAAACGAGCGCGGACAGAAGTGTTGCGATGCGGCGCCGGGAAAAGAGCTGATGTATTTTGTAGTTACATTGCATGGATAGCTCCTGTATTTCGATAAAAGATTAAGCTTGGCATTGACTCTGCCTGCGGGGGAAAGTAGTAACGGCAATACCAGTATTCAGCTTTGCTTCGGGTGCGACAGCCATTCATTTTCCGGACATAAATGGAATACCCGATATGGCAAGACTACACGGGCTTAACAAGGGTTTCAAGTTTCGTTGCCGTTTTATTATTTACTTCTGTACCGCTGGCTTTATGTCAAAATAAGAAAATTTTTTTGTACGAGACGCGTTGATGAAGAAAAAATTTGGTCGCAATAGTCTGTGTCATTGCGGTAGTAACAAAAAATATAAAGCGTGTTGCGGAGGGGGAAAATCATCCTCGTCGATTCGCGCGTCGGGGCTGGAAATGTCGATTCCGGATCGGCTGGCGCTGGCGATCGGGCATCATCAAAACGGGCGCTGGGCCGAGGCGGAAAGTATTTATCGGCAAATACTCGCTCTCCAGCCCGAGCATGCCGACGCGCTGCATTTGTCCGGCTTGATCGCTTATCATCAGGGCGATAATGCAAGAGCGGTAGCGCTGATCGCGCGGGCGATCCAGATCAGGCCTCTCGAGGCAAGCTATCATTACAATCTGGGGGTATTGTTTCAGGCTGAAACGCAATTCGAGGGGGCGGCGGCGTGCTACCGGCAAGCGCTGGCGATAAAGCCGGACTATCTGGAGGTGTTTCCTAACCTTGGCGCGGTCCTGCATGAGCAAGGTCGCTTCGACGAAGCACTGGTCTGTTATCGGCAAGCGCTGGCGATCAAACCGGATTATGCCGTAGCTCACTGCAATATGGGGTTTACATTGCAGGGGCAAGGTAAAATCGACGAAGCGATTGCCTGCTATCTGCAGGCGCTGAGGATCAACCCGGATTACGCCGAGGCCTGCTGTAATCTCGGCGTGGCATTGTCGGAAAGCCGGCCGGAAGAGTCGATAACCCATTACAGGCAGGCACTGGCGATTAATCCGGGTTATGCGGACGCGCGGTTTAATCTCGCGCTCGTATTATTGCGACTCGGGAATTTCGCAGAAGGATGGCAGCATTATGAAGCCCGTTTTGACCAGCGTAAATCCGTACGTACTACAATAAAACCCGAATTATCCTATCAGCGATGGGCGGGCGAGGATTTAAGCGGTAAATCCATTGTCGTCTGGCCGGAACAGGGAATGGGCGACGAAATACAGAGCGTGCGCTATATTTCCCTGTTAAAGGGGCTGGGCGCCGCCAGAATAACGCTGGTTTGCAAAGCGCCGTTGCAAGCGCTTTTCGGTTCAGTGCACGGTGCCGATGCGGTGATTGCGGAATCGGCTGCAGCGCAATTGGAAAGTCACGATTACTGGACATTCCAGATGAGTTTGCCGCTGCATTTTAAAACCAGACCGGAAAGCATACCGGCCACGCTACCTTACCTGTCGGCGGATTCGGCCAAGATCGGACAATGGTCTTCTCTTTTGCCGGCACGCGGATTTAAAGTCGGACTGGTATGGAAGGGATCGGTCACGCATAAAAATGACTCGCATCGTTCGTTGCCGGGATTGTCGGTACTGGCACCGCTCTGGTCGGTAGCCGACATTACATTCGTGAGCCTGCAAAAAGGTCAGGGCGAAGAGGAAGCGGCGAATGCGCCCGCCGGACAGTCGTTGCTCGATCTGGGTTCGAAGATCGAGGATTTTTCCGATACTGCAGCGATTATGGCGCAGCTGGATCTGATTATTTGCGTCGACACGGCGGCGGCGCATCTGGCCGGGGCGCTGGGTAAACCGTGCTGGATGTTGCTGCCGCGCAGAGGCAGCGATTGGCGCTGGCAGGACGATCGCACCGATACGCCCTGGTATCCCGGCGTGATGCGCCTGTTCCGGCAGTCGGACAGCGGCGGATGGGGGTCGGCTGTGGCTGGGTTAACCGCTGCATTAGAGCAATTTAAGCGTAGCGGATCAGCCGCTCTTTCCGCTGCGGGATAATCCGCAAGCGGTAGTGTAGCTCGCTCAATCTGTCGCTGCGCCGCCGGTCGATTTCAGGCCGCCGTCAGCCGCCAGAGCGTAGTTACTTCGGCAGCACGAGCAAAATGCAGCGGGTCGGTGGCGTCAGCCGATTTTGGGTGCCGGGGCTTTATTTCGATAGTGTCGAGGATTTTCAGTCCTGCCGTATCTATCATGGCAAGCAATTCTTCGCGGGATCGCAATCCTAAATGTTCGGCGAGATCGGACAGTATCAGCCAGCCTTCTCCTTCCGGTTCGAGATGGTCGACCAGACCCTGCAAAAAACCACGCAACATCCGGCTATCCGGGTCGTAGATCGCGTACTCGATGGCAGTAGCAGGTCTGGCCGGAAGCCACGGAGGATTGCATACGATCAGTGCCGCACGGCCCGGCGGATATAGATCCGCTTCGACTACGCTGACCTGCGCGGACAGGCCCAGACGCGCAATATTTTCTCCGGCGCACGCCAGCGCCCGGTGATCGAGATCGGTCGCGACGATGCGGCGCAAACCGCGGCGCGCCAGAATGGCAGCGAGTATGCCCGTTCCGGTGCCGATATCGAACGCAGTATCTCCGCGCGGCAGAGGAGCGTTTGCTACCAGATCCGCATATTCGCCGCGCACCGGCGAAAAAACGCCGTAATAAGGGTGAATGCGATCGTCCAGAGCAGGAACCGCCACCCCTTTCATACGCCATTCGTGCGCGCCGACCAGGCCGAGCAATTCCCGCAACGACACTACGGCGGCTCCTTTCGATGTTCCGTAAGCTTCGGTGCAGGCATCGCGGATATCGGGCGCTCGCCGCAACGGGATAGTATAGTCCTGATTCAGCGGTATCAGCAGCATGGCGAGAACGCGAGCGCGCAAGGATTGCGCCTGCCGATGCAGATTGAATGTTTCGGCCGGAGTGGCGGGTTCGACCTTTTTTTTGCGTTTGTGCGGCGGCCGGCTGATACGTCTGGACAGGGCCTGCAGCAATTGCCGCGCATTCTGGAAATCGCCGTGCCAGAGCAGGGCGGTTCCTTCGCATGCCAGACGATATGCTGCATCGGCCGTTATGGTGTCGTCGGCAACAATGACGCGACGCGGCACGTTCGTCTTGTTTTCGGAGTGCCAGATCGCAGACCGGGCGACATCCGCTTCTGTCCAGTTGATACGGTTACATTCAGTCATGGCATTCCTGGTGGTTCGTGATATCGCGATATAAAAACGATAATTGCAGCGGCAATGGCAGAGTCCGTTAAGCAATAAAGCGGGGCGGTAGAATCGAGGCTTGCGTATTTTACGCTTAATCGTGCCATGAACATAATATTGAATCATGTCTTTTAAGAAATCACGTGCGCTGTGCGCAAACACGCTTAAAATATTCGTCGTCATTAAAACTTGAGGCAAATAAATTCGTCGCGGAAACCTACGATGGAGCGAATTGTTTTACAATCGCTACGATGGCTGCGACGCTGAGTCGTTGCGGCAAAATTGCTGCGCTGAAACACGATGCGCATAAGAATTTTATCGCTGGATATTCAGTATCCGGTAATCCGGTATATAAACAATAAGCTTATATCGCTGGCAAAGACTGATTGCCTGATTTCGCTTTAAAATTAATATACTTCCCTGCTAGAGGAATAAATATGGATGAAGTAGGACAAACAGCCTCCGGTTCTAACGGACTCGATCTTAAAGTATTGCTTAAAACATTGCTTGCAGTCAAAAAGGGCGAGTTTTCGGCGCGGATGCCGGTCGATCTGACCGGTATTGAAGGCAAGATTGCCGATACGCTCAATGAAATCATCGAAATTAACGACAAGGTTTCGCGTGGTATCAGCCGGGCCAGCGAAATGGTCGGACGCGAAGGCAAGTTGTCCGAACGCGTATCGGTCGGGTATGTAGAAGGTGCCTGGGCGCGCGAAATCGAATCGGTAAACGGGCTGATCTCCGATCTGGCTCGGCCTACGACGGAAATGGCGCGGGTGATCGGTGCAGTTGCCAAGGGCGACCTGACGCAAAAAATGATACTCGAAGCGGAAGGGCGGCCATTGCGCGGCGAATTCATGCGCACGTCCAAAATTGTCAATACGATGGTCGACCAGCTCGGTTCGTTCGCGTCGGAAGTGACGCGGGTGGCGCGCGAAGTCGGCACCGAAGGCAAGCTCGGCGGCCAGGCGCAGGTCAAGGGCGTGGGCG
>JAJYPZ010000062.1 GCA_021794855.1 Pseudomonadota bacterium
GGCTGATGCTGTTCGATTTATATTGGGTCGTGCGCAGACAGCAGGAATTCGAACAGCTCGCCATAGAATATGCGGTGAAGCGCGAAAAATCACCGCCAGTATGGTTGGGCGATCGTGTAATTACCCCCGAAGCAGTTCCGTCTCGCTCCAATAAAAAAACAGCTGCAGATGGTCAGTTGTTTAGTTTGAAAGGACGTCTGGACATGCAGATGGCCGACCGTATCCATCTGCTCGAAACAGCAGCCGGCGGCAGTGTCGTTCAGCTGGATTTGTCGGGCATTACCGAAGTCAGCGCAGAGGGCTGTACGCTCTTGCAAAAAGCGTTGGCGAAATTGCAAAAACAGCAGTCAAAACTGCAAATAGCCAGTGGCGCTTTGGTAGGATTATTGCAGCAATATATCGGTCGGACAGAAGGCAATACGCCAGAACAATGGCTGTTATTATTGCAATTATATCAATTGCAGGGACGCCAGATCGAGTTCGAAGATCTGGCGGTAGCATTTGCGGTGCATTTCGAGTTGTCGCCGCCGTCCTGGGAAGCTCCGACTCAGATCGCTCAGGTAGTGGTAGCTCCGGAAGAAGAAAAAAGCTCCGGTGCGGAGAGCAGCTGTTTTAAAATGAAAGGTACCATAAACAGTTCGTGTGGCGCTCTATTCAAAGAGCTCAAGCTGTTTTCCGAAGCGCATAAAGAAATAGTAATCGATCTGTTTGAGGTCGACCGCGTCGAATTCGCCAGCGTTGGTTTATTCATGGACACATTGATGGCGCTGATTCCGAGCGGGAAGAAAATCGCCATAATCGGCAGCAATATGATGGTATACGTCTTGCTGGTGGTTATGGGCATAGATCAGATGGCGCAACTTGCGCCGCGCAGGCTGAATTGATGGCTTGAATTCAGGCGCTATTCGCGTTTTCTGGTGGAGTGCCAATTCCAAAACCGGATCGGATTACATGTATTCTACAATTATTTGATTGGTCTAAAGCTTGCTCTAGATCCGTTAACATTCAATGACAGGAATCAGTATGGAGCAATATCGGGGTACAACTATACTCTCAGTTCGACGCGGCGATCAGGTGGCGCTGGGAGGAGACGGTCAGGTTACGCTGGGCAACGTCGTAATCAAAAGCACTGCACGCAAGATACGCCGCATTTATCAGGATCAGATACTGGCCGGTTTTGCCGGCGGTACGGCGGATGCGTTCACGCTGTTCGAGCGATTCGAGGAGAAGCTCGAAAAACATCAGGGCAATCTGTTGCGATCGGCGGTTGAACTGGCCAAGGATTGGCGCACCGATCGCATGCTGCGCCGCCTGGAAGCGATGCTGGCAGTAGCGGATCGCGATCATTCGCTGGTCATAACCGGTAACGGCGATGTGCTCGAACCCGAATTCGGTATCGTAGCGATAGGCAGCGGCGGGGCGTATGCTCAGGCTGCCGCGAAAGCTTTGCTCGACAATACCGACCTGTCGCCGCAGGAAATCGTAGCGAAATCTTTGGCCATTGCTGGAGATATCTGTATTTATACCAATCAAAATCATTTAATTGAAGTTTTGGGGCCCGTGGCATGATCTTGGAAAATAGCAGGGAGTCCCTGACTCCGCAAGAAATCGTACAGGAACTGGATAAACATATCATCGGCCAGACCGCTGCCAAACGCGCCGTAGCAATCGCCTTGCGGAACCGCTGGCGGCGCAGTCGGGTAGCGGAGCCGTTGCGACATGAAATCACGCCCAAGAATATACTCATGATCGGCCCGACCGGTGTCGGCAAGACCGAAATTGCCCGCAGGTTGGCAAGACTGGCGAATGCGCCGTTTATCAAGGTCGAGGCGACCAAGTTTACCGAAGTCGGATACGTAGGACGGGATGTGGATTCCATTATTCGGGATTTGATGGAAATTTCGATTAAGGAATTACGCGAGCAGGATATGGCCAAGGTGAAGTATCAGGCTGAAGACGCCGCCGAAGAGCGCTTGCTCGATGTATTGCTGCCGTCGGCACGCGACGTATCGGCCGCACTCGATATCGAACCGGGAGCCAAAACCGACGACAGCAGCACGCGGCAGAAATTTCGCAAAATGCTGCGTGAAGGGAGCCTGGACGACAAAATGATCGAAATCGAAGTGGCTGGCGTGCACGGCGGCGCACAGATTTTTGCACCGCAGGGAATGGAGGATTTTACCAGCCAGATTCAGGATATGTTCCAGAACATGGCAAGCCGTACCCGGAAAACCCGCAAACTTACGGTTGCGGAAGCAAGAAAACTGCTGACGGAAGAAGAGGCGGCCCTGCTGGTAAACGAAGAAGATATCAAACTGAGGGCGCTGCAGAACGTCGAACAGAACGGCATCGTATTTCTCGATGAAATCGATAAAATCACCAGCCGTAACCAGACCGGCAGCGGCGAAGTATCGAGACAGGGCGTGCAGCGGGATTTGCTGCCGCTGGTTGAAGGAACGACTGTGACCACTAAATACGGCATGGTTAAAACCGACCATATCCTGTTTATCGCCAGCGGTGCATTCCATCTCGCCAAACCTTCCGACCTGATCCCGGAGCTACAAGGACGTTTTCCTATCAGGGTCGAACTGACTTCCTTGTCGGTGGCCGATTTCGAAGGCATCCTGACCGGCACCGACGCCTGTCTGACGCGCCAATATCAAGCGTTGCTGGCTACTGAAGGCATACAACTGAATTTTGCTCCGGATGGTATCCATCGCCTGGCTGAAATCGCCTATCAGGTGAACGAACGTACCGAAAATATCGGTGCGCGCCGTTTGCATACCGTAATGGAACGGCTGCTCGACGAAGTATCTTTTACGGCAATGCAGCAGCGCGGGCAGGAAGTGCAAATCGACTCCGCTTTTGTCGATATGCGATTGGCAACGCTGGCGGTGAGCGAAGATCTGGCGCGGTACGTTTTGTAAAAAGCGCAGCAGATACGCTTGGCATCCCTATTTAAGGGTTTGGAGCGGATGGACTCATGAGCGGCCGCATCGCGGTCAGCATGCTGGCGAATAATTTGGGCTGCGATTTTTCCTGTTCGGCGAGCAGGCATTTTATGTTTTGGCGCTGCATGGGCATGGCGAAACATGCCGGACAGTTTTCCTGTACGATCGGCAAATTCGCATGTTTGGCGAAATCGGAAGTTTGCCGTTCGCGCGCGTAAACCAGCGGACGGATAACGCGTACGTCGCCGGCATCGTTGGTGTAGTGCGCCTGCATGGTGCGCAGTTTGCCGCCGAAAAACAGCGACATCATGAACGTTTCGGCCAGGTCGTCGAGATGCTGCGCCAGTGCCAGCACGTTGTAGCGGTTTTCACGCGCGACGCGATACAGGATACCGCGCCGCATGCGCGAGCAATAGGCGCAGAACGAGTCGCCGTCCATTTTCTCCCGGGCGGATTCGAGTATCGGCTGGCTTTCGTAAAAATACGGAACATTGAGCGCGGCCAGGTACGGTTTCAGGACGCTCGGATCGTAATCCGGCGATTGAGGGTCGACGGTACAGGCAGCCAATTCGAATTTTACCGGTGCGCGTTTTTGCAAATCGAGCAGAATGTGCAGCAGCGAGAGTGAGTCTTTTCCCCCCGAAACCCCCAATAAAATTCGGTCGCCATGGCGTATCATGTCGAAGTCTGCTATCGCGCGTCCGCTAGCTGAGAGCAGGGACCGCGGCGGTTTAACGGCGAATTCGTTATCGGCGCTCATGCTTGAAACTGCATCCGGTGCAGCTGCGCATAGATGCCTTTATGCGCGATGAGTTCGGCATGATTGCCGATTTCGACGATGCGGCCTTGCTGCAGGACGGCGATGCGGTCGGCATTTTCTATGGTCGAGAGCCGGTGGGCGATGACCAGCGTGGTGCGGCCCCGCATCAGGGTTTCCAGCGCGGCTTGAACATGCCGTTCGGATTCGGTGTCGAGCGCCGAGGTCGCTTCGTCCAGAATCAATACTGGCGCATTTTTGAGCAAGGCGCGGGCAATCGCGATGCGCTGGCGCTGTCCGCCGGACAGTTTGACGCCGTTTTCACCTACCCGGGTTTGCAAGCCTTGCGGCTGTTCGCGGATGAATTCCATCGCGTGGGCAGCTTCAGCGGCTTTGACGATATCGTCCTCCGAGGCGGTACTCTGCTGGCCGTAGGCGATATTGGCCGCAATCGTGTCGTTAAACAGTATCACATCCTGCGATACCAGGGCGATATTGGCGCGCAGCGATTCCAGCGTTATATCGACAATATCATGTCCGTCGAGCAGAATTCGCCCGGAGTATTCGGTATAAAAGCGCGGCAGCAAATTGACCAGACTGGTTTTTCCGCTACCGGATGCGCCGACCAGCGCCAGCGTTTCGCCGGGCATGATATCGAGATTGATGTTTTTCAGTGCGGGAACCGGTTTTTCCGGATAATGCAAGGTTACATCGCAGTAGCTGATTGCTCCGCGCGCCCGCTTCAAGCGGATGCTGCCGCGGTCGGTTTCGGTTTCGCCGTCGATAACGTCGAATACTACTTCGGCAGCGGCCAGACCGCGCTGCAATGGTTCGTTGATACCGGTCAGCCGTTTGACCGGACCGAATATCATCAGCATCGCGATCATGTACGAGACGAAGCCGCCGACTGTTAATTCACCATGCAACGCCTGCTGCGTGGCGATATACACCACCAGCGCGACCCCGCATGCCGCCACCATTTGGACCACCGGCCCGTTGGCCGCCGCTGCGGTGACCCCTTTCATGAAATAGCGCCGCGCATCGTTGACGGCGCTGCCGAAACGCTGCAGTTCGTATTGCTGCCCGCCGAATATTTTAACGACTTTATGCGCACCGACGGATTCTTCCACTACGTGCGCAATGTCGCCCAGATTTTGCTGCGCCTGCCGATTGATTAAGCGCAGGCGATAGCTGACCTTGCGGATAATCAGTACGGCGATCGGTGCGATGGCGACGATGACCAGCGTCAATTTCCAGTTCAGCCATAATAACCAGGCCAGCAATCCGGCGATGGTCAGCGTGTCGCGCACCAGCAGCGTTACGGCGCTGGTGGCGGATTGGGTGACTTGCGTGACGTTGAAGACGATGTGAGCGATCAGCGTTCCGGTCGAACTGTTATCGTAATATCGGGTCGGCATGGCGATAAGCTTGTCGAACATGGCCGAGCGTAAATCCATCACCAGCCGGCTGCCTATCCAGTTCATGCCGTAAGTACTTGAAAAATCGGCCAGTCCCCGGACAAAAAACAAAGCTATCATCAGCAAGGGAATGATGCGGATAAAAACCGGGTCCTTATGCACGAAACTGCCATCGAGCAAAGGCTTGAAAATGGCGGGAACGGCCGGTTCGGCGGCGGCCGTTACCGCCATCGCCAGCAGCGAACCGGCAAATGTGCGCCAATACGGACGTACATGATGCAAAAGACGGAAATACAGAGCCAGACCTTCATGACGCGACGGTGCGTTAGTTGCGATTCCGGCAGATGAATCGACTTCCGCTGGCGCTTTGTTCCCGGTTTGGGTCGCGGCGGTCACGCGCCGAAAACCTGTTCGCTCAAGCCCCATTTTGCGGCCAGCGTTTCGGCCGCATTCTGAATTTCTTCGCTGCGCGCCGGATGATTGTAAAAACTGCCGGCAAATCGCGCCAGGGCATCGTCGCGACCGAATTGCTGAATGATGCTGTGGATGATTTCTCCCGCTTCCGTACCGACGACTTCGGCGCCAAGCAAGTCGCCGTTATCCATATCCGCGATCAGCCGTACAAAGCCCTCTGTGTCGTCCTGGCCCAATGCGCGGGGATTGCTTTCAAAAGCGGCGAAGCCGGTAGCCACTTCGAGACCGGCATCTTCCGCATCGTCTTCATTAAGACCGATACGCCCCAATTCCACCGCCGAATAAACCAGTTCCGGCACTGCCGCCGGAGTTTGTTTGCGCGTATCCGGTTTGAGAATATTGGCCACCGCGACCGCAGCATCCGCCAAAGCCTGATTGGCGGTCATGCGCGGATTGGCCACATCGCCTATCGCATAAATGTGGCTTGCGGCGGTTTGGAGGTGCGCATTTACCTGTACGAAGCCCTTCTCGTCCAGCTTTACCCCTGCCCGTTCCGGATGCAAAGCAGTGGTGTGCGGTATCCGGCCGGAACCCAGTAAAACCCAATCCACCTTGACATTGGTGCCGTCGGCAAAAGCAAGTTCCACGCCGTCATCCAGCAAACCGACGCGGGTTGCCCGTTTGTGCGTGACAATTCCGGTCTGTTTGAGCGCCTTATGCAAAATTTTGAGCGCGGGGGCCGAGAATTCGCTTCTGGATAAAGGCGTACTATTGGATAACCATACCACCTCGCAGCCGAGCTGGCTGAGGATAAAAGCGAATTCGCTGCCTATGACTCCGCTGCCGACGATGGCGACTTTTCTGCCGGCGGGGACAGGTTGATCGAATAAATCATCTGTCGTCAATATTCGTCCGGCTGCCAGGGGATATTCCTGCGGCACAAAAGGACTCGATCCGGTTGCGATGATGATATGTTTGGCTGTTATATTCGTGCCTCCAATGTCGACGGTATTGGCATCGATAAAGGACGCCGTACCCTGAAACGCGTTGATGCCCAGTCGCTTCATATAATCGGTATAGCTGTCGCGTACCGTGTTCACGACTTTATGCTGATGTTCCCAAGCCTGTTCCAGATCGGC
>JAJYPZ010000063.1 GCA_021794855.1 Pseudomonadota bacterium
GGCGTCCGGCAGCGACGTTGCGCTTGACCATATCTTCCAGACCGGGCTCGTAAATCGGGATGCCGCCCCGGTTCAACGTGGCGATCTTTTGACTGTCGACGTCGAGGCACATCACGTTATTGCCCACTTCCGCCAGACATGCACCGCTCACCAGACCGACATAACCCGTACCTACTACGGTAATTTTCATATTGCTCTCTCCTGCGGGATTGTGACGCTTAATTATTGAATAGACAGCTCCTGGCGGATTGCCAGCAGAGCCTGCATGGGATCGGCGGCATGCGTGACCGGCCTGCCGATGACCAGAAAATCCGCGCCGGCTTCGCGCGCGGCGGCTGGAGTCATGATTCGTTGCTGGTCGCCCGCTGCCGCCCACGCCGGACGTATGCCGGGCGTGACGAGGCGGAACGATGCGCCCAGTTCGCGTTTGAGCAGCGCGGCTTCCTGCGCCGAACAGACCACACCGTCGAGACCATTGTTCTGCGCCAGTTTCGCCAGGCGCAATACCGCTTCCGCCGGCGTCCCCTGCAAACCCAGTTCGCGCATCTCGCTCTCGCCCATGCTCGTCAGCAAGGTAACCGCTGTCAGCAGAGGACGGTCCGCCGTATCGCCCGTTCCCGCCCGGGCTGCCGCCAGCATCGCGCTGCCGCCCAATGCGTGGACATTCATCATCCACACGCCCAGATCGGCTGCCGCCCGGCATGCCAGATTGACTGTGGTGGGAATATCATGAAATTTGAGGTCCAGAAACACCGCGAAATCCAGCTTGACCAGCCGATCTATCCATCGTGGCCCTGCCGCGGTAAATAGCTGCTTGCCTACCTTCAGGCGGCATAATTGCGGATCGAGCCGTTCGACCAGAGCCGTAGCGCTACTCGTATCGCTATAATCGAGAGCGATAATGATAGGATTATGATCCATGCCCTATTCTTCTTTTTTCTGTGGAGGAAAACTGTCCCAACGGCCGCAGGCGGGGCAATGCCAAAAGAAATTGCGCGCCTTGAAACCGCAATGTTCGCACTGGTAAACCGACTGGTTCTTGCTGTAACGCTGTACGACGCGCTGGACCAGCTGGACTTCCGCCTGCCGTTCCATCGGCACGATCATCAATTCGGCTTCCAGAAAGCGGTCCAGACCGCGCAAACTCGGACTATGCTGCAATTCGTCCTGAGCCAGCTGATACGCCGCCTCTGCACCGTATAATTTGAGCGTGCCCGCAAATACCGTGTTGAATAATTCGAACGAAGGCTGACGCGCCAGCGCGCCACGCAGATAAATCAAGCCTTCGGATTCACGTCCTTGCTCCCGATAACTGGTCATTATACGGTCGGTCACCAGGGACAAATGCGCGATACTTTGCGATTCAACCCGTCGCCACGCCGTAATGGCGGCATTGTGTTCGTTCAGACTGGCGGCGATATCGCCCAGCAGCACGTTGGCTCGGACACAGTCGCGGTTTGCGGCCAGCGCTTCATTCAAATAGTTGCGCGCAGTATCGATCTGGTCGTGCAGATACGCCTGATTGGCCAGTTCACACAGATAATGGCCGATTTCGACGTGATAGGGTTGGCTCGAAATTCTCGACAGTTCGCGAGCAGCGGTTACAGCCTTGTTCCAGTCTTTTTCCTGCACATAAATTTCCAGCAGGAACTGTCGGGCCTGACCCGCCAGATCGCTGACCTGCAGGCGGTCGAAAATTTCTTCGGCACGGTCGAGCAAACCTGCTTTAAGATAATCCTGCCCCAGTTCCGACAGCGCTTTAAACTGACGTTCGGGGGTCAGATCGTCGCGCGCCACCAGATTTTCGTGCATGCGAATCGCGCGTTCGACTTCACCGCGTTTTCTGAACAACCCGCCCAGCGCAAAGTGCAGATCGACCGTATCGCTATCGACTTTAACCACTTCGATAAACGCTTCGATCGCTTTATCAGGCTGTTCGTTCAGCAAAAAATTCAGGCCCTTGAAATACGAAGCCGGTACGCTTCTCGATTCGGTCATGACATGTCGAATATCGACGCGCGCCGCCAGCCAGCCCAGACCGAAAAACAAGGGCAGGGCCAGCAACCACCAAAATTCGAATTCCATTATTTAAGCTACCCCTCGACCTGTCATTTCGTGTCCCGCTCCGACGGGATGGCGCTTGCTGCGGCCAGCGCCAGACGCAAGCGCTGCAATTCGCGACGCTGGCGAAACAGGTAGCCTAAACACGCCATCACCCCTGTCGCTGCACCCAGAGCAAAAAAAATCAGCAGCACCAGGACCAGCGGCGTTTGCCATTGATAGCCGAGATAATAGCGCAATACCACCACATCGCTATTTTTTACTGCAAAACTCAAAAGAAACAGGAACAATACGATTTTTAAAAAACCGCTTACATAACGCATTGGATATTACCTCATCATGAAACGAGGTGAAGTGTGCGACTTCTGCTTGCGCATGTCAACGTTACCTGCCGCACAGCCTTTAGGGCAAGACGGCGAAAAGCGGTATTCACAAAAAAAAAGCGGCACGCCTGCTAAGGACGTACCGCCACAGGATTACCCGTTAGCAAGATTCAGCTAGCGGGATAATCGACCCTTTCCCGTAATTCCTTGCCCGCCTTGAAATGCGGTACGTATTTCTCAGGCACCTCGACTTTTTCGCCGGTCTTGGGATTGCGCCCGAGACGCGGCGGTCTGTAATTGAGGCTGAAACTGCCGAAGCCCCGAATTTCAACCCGCGCGCCACCGGCCAGACTCTTGGATACCGCATCCAGTATCGTCTTGACCGCCATTTCAGCATCGGTAGTCACCAACTGCGGATGACGGACCGCCAACTGCGCTATCAGCTCCGATTTAGTCATGTCGAAGCCTCTCAGGATTCTACGTGTTTGTTGTCAAGCTTAGCCTTGAGCAACGCGCCGAGGTTGGTCGTACCGGTGCTGGCGGACTGGTCGCCGGCCAGTTTCTGCATGGCTTCCGACTGATCGGCCGCATCCTTGGCCTTGATCGACAAATTGATGCTGCGATTTTTACGGTCGACATTGATAATCATGGCCTCGACTTCGTCGCCTTCTTTCAGATGATTGCGGATGTCTTCCACGCGATCACGCGAGAATTCGGACGCGCGCAGATAACCTTCCACATCGTCACCCAGCAATATCACGGCGCCTTTTGCATCCAGCGACTTGACCGTACCCTTGACTATGCTGCCTTTATCGAAACTGGAAACGAAGCTGTTGACCGGGTCGCCTTCGATCTGCTTGATGCCCAGGGAAATCCGCTCGCGCTCGACATCGATGGCGAGCACGACCGCCTGTACTTCGTCGCCTTTCTTGAAGTTGCGCACGGCTTCCTCGCCGGGCTGACTCCACGACAGGTCGGATAGATGGACCAGGCCGTCGATACCGCCGGGCAAACCGATGAATACGCCGAAATCGGTGATCGATTTGATCTGTCCGACCACTTTATCGCCTTTTTTGTGCGTGGTCTCGAAATCGTCCCACGGATTGGATTTGCATTGCTTCATGCCCAGAGAAATACGGCGGCGCTCTTCGTCGATTTCCAATACCATGACTTCGACTTCGTCGCCCAGCTGCACCACTTTGGACGGATGGACGTTCTTGTTGGTCCAGTCCATTTCCGAGACGTGCACCAGGCCTTCGATCCCGGTTTCGATTTCGACGAACGCACCGTAATCGGTAAGATTGGCAACTTTGCCGAACATCCGCGTACCCGACGGATAACGGCGAGCCAGACCGCTCCAAGGATCGTCGCCCAATTGCTTGATACCGAGCGAAACGCGGTTTTTGTCCTGGTCGAACTTGAGTATTTTTGCTTCGACTTCGTCGCCCACCTGCACCACTTCGGAAGGATGCTTGACGCGACGCCACGCCATATCGGTGATGTGCAGCAGACCGTCGATACCGCCCAGATCCACGAACGCGCCGTAATCGGTGATGTTCTTGACCACGCCCTTGACGATGGCGCCTTCTTTCAGGTTGGCGATCAGCGCTTCGCGATCCGCGCCCATGGTCGCTTCCAGCACCGCACGGCGCGAAACGACGACGTTGTTGCGCTTGCGATCAAGCTTGATGACCTTGAATTCCATTTCCTTGTTTTCGTACGGCGTCGTATCCTTGACCGGCCGCGTATCGACCAGCGAGCCCGGCAGGAATGCGCGTATGCCGTTGACCATGACAGTGAGGCCGCCCTTGACCTTGCCATTGACCATACCGGTAATGATTTCGCCTTCTTCCATGGACTTTTCCAGACCTATCCATGCGGCCAGACGCTTGGCCTTGTCGCGCGATAATTTGGTTGCTCCGTATCCGTCTTCCAGCATTTCGATCGCTACGCTGACAAAATCGCCTATCTGCACTTCCAGTTCGCCGCGATCGGTACGGAATTCCTCGATGGCGATCAGACTTTCGGATTTAAGGCCTGCATTGACGGTAACAAAATTATCGTCGATACCGACCACTTCGGCGGTAATAACTTCGCCCGCGCGCAATTCCTGGCGGGTCAAACTCTCTTCAAACAGAGCGGCGAAACTTTCCATACTGGATTCGGTGGAGGGGGAAACGGTTGACATTTAATAAAGTGACCCAAAAATTTCCGCATGTATGCGGGTTAAATTAAACAAATCCAAATTAAGAGTTAACTTGAATATCCATCGCCAACTTGAAGTTTTTCAACACAAAGTCTACTGCATCATTTATACTGACTCCGGTTGTATCCAACAAGATTGCGTCTTTCTCTTGCTGCAAGGGTGCGACCGCTCTGGTACTGTCACGCATATCGCGGTCATGCAACTCGACGAGCAAGTTTGCAAGATTAGCACTAAAACCTTTCTCCTTCAACTGCTTATAACGCCTTTCCGCACGCATATCGACCGTAGCGGTCAAAAATATTTTTAAAACCGCATCGGGAAAGACCACCGACCCCATATCGCGGCCATCGGCCACCAGACCGGGCCAGCGCCGGAATGCATGCTGCCGCGCCAGCAAAGCCTCGCGTACGGCTGGCAAAACAGCCACTTTCGAGGCTCCCGCACCGCATAATTCGGTACGCAATTCGTCGCTGACGCAATGCCCGTTCAAATATATTTCACCGCCTTCAAATTTAACATCCAGCAGCCGCGCAAGCTCCGCAACTGCCGCTTCGTCGTCCCAGCCCGTTTCTGCCTGTAACGCCGCCAGCGCAGTTACTCGGTACAAGGCGCCGCTGTCGAGATAATGAAAGCCGAGCCGTTGTGCGACCAGGGCCGCTACCGTACCCTTGCCGGAAGCGGAAGGACCGTCGATGGCTATTACCGGCGGGAGCAATTCCATCAATTTGCCTGCGTCATAGCGGAAAATGCGGAAAAATAATCGGGAAATGTCTTGTTGACGCATTGCGGATCGTTGATCCGTATCGCCGCCCCACCCAAACTCGCCAGCGAAAAACACATCGCCATGCGATGATCGTCGTACGTATCTATGGTTGCCGGCCGTAATTTCAAGGGCGGCACGATACGCAGATAATCCGCACCTTCCTCCACCGTCGCGCCGACCTTGCGCAATTCGGTCGCCATCGCATGGATGCGGTCGGTCTCTTTCACCCTCCAGCTGGCGATATTGCGCAATACCGTCTCGCCTTTCGCAAACAGCGCGACCATCGCGACCGTCATCGCAGCATCGGGAATATGGTTGAAATCGGCGTCGATCCCGTGCAGTTCGCCGCCCGCGCCGGCAATTACGGCATTCTCTTCGTACACGATCTGGGCCCCCATCTGCGCCAGGGCCTCGGCAAAACGGACATCGCCCTGAATGCTCGTGCGCCCGATGCCTTCGACCCGCACCGGGCCGCCGCCGATAACGCCCGCCGCCAGAAAATACGACGCCGACGACGCATCGCCTTCCACTTCTATGCTACCGGGGCTACGATAGGCCTGTCCGGCAACGATATGAAACCGCTTCCAGCCGTCGCGCGTCACGGACACGCCGAACCGCTGCATGAGATTGAGGGTGATGTCGACATAAGGCCGGGAAATCAATTCGCCTTCGACCTGGATGGTAATGGCGCGACCCGTTAACGGCGCTGCCAGCAGCAAACCAGTCAGGAACTGGCTGGAAACATTCCCCTTGACGTCGACCCAGGCGTCGTCGTTCGGGATACAGGATGCGATCTGCAATGGCGGATAGCCCTCTTTTTCCAGATACTCGACCTGCGCGCCCAGTTGCCGCACGGCATCGACCAGATCGCCTATCGGCCGCTCATGCATCCGTTCCACACCGGATAAACGGTAATTGCCCGAGCTCAGCGCCAATACGGCGGTCAGAGAACGGAACGCCGTACCAGCATTGCCTAAAAACAGCTTCGCCGCGGCTTGCGGAAACCGCCCGGCTATTCCGTACACCCGGTAATTGCAGCTATCGCCCTGCCGCTCGACGGTTACCCCGAGACTTTCCAGTGCCGTCAGCATGACTCGCGTATCGTCCGAATCAAGCAAGCCGTTAACCTGCGTCTGTCCCTCCGCCAGCGCGGCAAGCAGCAAAATCCGGTTGGACAGGCTTTTCGAGCCGGGCAATTGCACCGTGCCCCGAGCGTACTGCACCGCAGGCAAATCGAGATAATCCATAGCGCCTATTTCCCGCCGCCGGTCAGGCAAATCAGGACAAGCAACATCCCGATCGGAGCTGCAGGGGTTTGCCTGCTT
>JAJYPZ010000064.1 GCA_021794855.1 Pseudomonadota bacterium
ATCAGCAAATTGATGACGGCGATGGTGGTTTTGGACGCGCACCCGAATATGGATGAGACGTTGAAAGTGACGCAAGCCGATGTCGATATGTTGCGTCATTCCAGTTCGCGCCTGGCGGTAGGGACCGAATTGACGCGTGGAGAATTGCTGCATTTGGCGTTGATTGCATCGGAAAACCGGGCGGCATACGCACTGGCGAGGAATTATCCAGGCGGCATGCCAAGTTTTATCGCTGCGATGAACGCTAAAGCTCGCCAGTTGGGAATGGAGCATACTTCATTCGAAGATCCCACCGGTCTGTCCAGCCATAATCAGTCTACCGCAGCCGATCTGGCGAAAATGGTGCAGGCCGCCATACGCTATCCCGTCATACACCAGATAACCACTACCGCCAATTATGAAGTAACCCGGACTATCGTGGCGCGAATGCGCGGCAAACACAAGAATAGTTTACGCACAATTACGCAAACGGTAGAATTTCACAACACCAATCAATTATTGCGCGATGAATCCTGGAATATTGGTTTATCCAAGACCGGTTTTATCAACGAAGCAGGGCATTGTCTGGTGATGCAGGCAAGGATAGCGCAAAAACCGGTTATTATCGTACTGCTCGATGCCAGCGGAAAGTATGGTCGTATCAACGATGCCCGTCGTATACGCAGCTGGCTGGAACGTCATCCCGATAGCAATAAGCTGGCAGCGCATATGCAACCTATAGCGAGCAATTAAGTGCTGATTTATGCGCACGGATTTAATAGCAGTCAAGCATCAACCAAGGCGCAACAGTTACTGCAATATTTTACCGAAGCCGGCGAACCGGATGCGGTAGTGTGCCCTACTTTGCCGTATCGTCCGAAAGAGGCTATGGACATGCTGGACGGGATGATTCAAAGCGCTATGCAATCATCGGCTTCGGTCAAGCTGGCCGGGAGTTCGCTGGGCGGTTTTTATGCAACCTGGCTCGCTCACCGGTTTGATATCAAGGCAATAGCGATCAATCCCGCAGTACATGCGCAGCATCTGCTGGCGGATGCCGTCGGCGAGCAGAAGAATTACAGCAGCGGCGAAATTTATCAGTTTACCCGGCAGCATCTGGACGAACTGGCGGAATTTGACTTGCCGCGGATAACGAAACCGGAAAATATATTGCTGATGGTCGAAACAGGGGACGAAGTTCTGGACTATACCCAGGCGGTTGACTACTATGCGGGCTGTCGCCAGATCGTCGTCGAGGGCGGGGATCACGGCTTCCGTTCCTTTGTGCAGCATATACCAACAATTTTGGCGTTCTAACGACGCTTTTCAGGGTATCGACCCCGGTTACACATCATGTATCTACTTTATGAAGAAGACGGCCAGTTCAAGGCTGGCAGCATTGTCAGCGATAACGATAGCTCCCTGCAGGTCGATACCCAGCATGGCAAGCGGATAAAAATCAAGACAATTAATGTCATGATGCGGTTTACGGCACCTGCGCCGGCCGAATTCATGGCTGCGGTTCAAGCAGTGCGAGAAGAAATCGACATAGATTTTCTCTGGGAAGTCGCCGGTCAGGAAGAATTCGGATTCGCCGATCTCGCAAATGAATATTTCGGACATCCGCCTGCCTCGATCGAATCGGCTGCTATTTTGATGAGTTTGCATGCATCGCCCATGCATTTCTACAAAAAGGGACGAGGACGTTATAAGCCGGCGCCGGACGAAGCATTAACAGCTGCCAAGGCAAGCGTGATCCGCAAGCAGCGCGAAGCCGAGCAACTCGCAGCCTACGTCGCCGAACTGACTGCATATGTTTTGCCGGCAGGCATGCAGGAACATTTGGAACAACTGATTTATGCGCCGGATAAAAATACCGTAACCTGGAAAGCATTGGACGCGGCGTGCAAGCAAACCGGTCTTTCTGCGATCCGGTTGCTTGACCGGTGCGGTGCGATTCCATCCAGTCACGACTATCATTTACAGGTATTTCTACGCGAGCATTTTGGCCGCGGAACGGGTTTCGACACGGTTACCACTCCCGTTGCGCTGCCGGATTTACCGTTCGCCCAAGTCAGTGCTTTCAGTATAGACGACATCTCAACTACCGAAATTGACGATGCGTTTTCGGTGTCCCGATTGCCGAATGGCAATTGGCAAGTGGGTATACACATCGCTGCGCCGGCACTGGGCATAATGCCCGATTGCGAACTGGACAGGATTGCGGCCCAGCGTTTATCGACGGTGTATTATCCCGGCGGAAAAATTACCATGCTGCCCGATAGCGCTATCACAGACTTTACGCTTAACGAAGCAAGCGTATGCCCGGCGCTCTCGATGTATATTGAAATCACCGACCAAACCTGGCAGACCGTTGGCCACGTTACCCGTCTCGATAAAGTCTCGATAGCGGCGAATCTGCGGCATGAAAGTCTGCAAATCGATTTTAACCAGCACAAACTGCAACAAGGCTGCGAACCGTACGCCTTTCAAAATGAACTGACATTGTTGTGGCATTTTTCCGGCGCACTGGAAGCGGCTCGCGGGAAAACGCCGGATCCTAAATTGCCGCCGCGCGTCGACTATAATTTCAAGATCGAAAACGACAAGGTGACCATTATCGACCGCATCCGCGGCAACCCCATCGATCGCGTTGTGTCAGAATTGATGATATTCGTGAATGCGGAATGGGGTAAATGGCTGGCCGAAAGCGAAACGATGGCGTTATACCGGACACAGCAGAACGGTAAGGTGAAAATGAGCACCAAGCCTGCACCGCACGTCGGTCTGGGCGTTGCCCAATACGCCTGGTCCAGTTCGCCGTTGCGGCGCTATGTAGACCTTATCAATCAGCGTCAGCTGATCGCTCTGGTACAAAATGTGCCTCCGCCCTACCCTCCAAGGTCGGACGTGCTCTATACCGTGTTAAGGGACTTTGAGCTCGCCTACGAAGCGTACAATGATTTTCAGCGCAAGATGGAACGTTACTGGTGTTTGCGCTGGCTGATGCAAGAACGGCTGGAAAGCGTGACTGGAGGGGTCATCAAGGAAAATCTGGTGCGTTTGCAGGGTATGCCTATGGTTGTGCATGTCCCTTCTCTGCCCGAACTACCCGTCGGTACGGAGGTGCTGCTGTCGATCCAGGAAATCGATTTGTTCGGCGTTGAACTCAATTGTACGTTCCAGGCCAGGATAGAGCCGGTCGATTGTGCGCTAACGGAAGGGCAATGAGAATATAATCGGAACATGCTGATCGGTGCCTCATGAATATGCTCAGACCCATAGATGATCTTGCCAAAGCGTTAAGGATTCCCGACGTATTTTTGACGGCATTGCTATTGTCGTTTATGTTGCATATTCTGCTCCTCGCTCTGGCATTTAAACTTCCTTCGGTCACAGCCAGGAATTTTTATTCACCGCCGCTGGAATTGGTGCTGGTCAACAGCAAGTCAGCGCATCCGCCCCGTCATGCCGATGCCCTGGCGCAAAGCAATCTCGACGGCGGCGGAAATACCGATGCGGACCGCCGGGCGAAAAGCCCCCTGCCGGCCACATTGCGCGAGCAGCGTCAAATGCAGATAGATGCCGCTCAGCAGCAAGTGAAAGCGCTTGAAGCGGAAAATCGCAAAATCATGGCACAATTAAAATCCACCTACGCCTTGACCGAGACGCCGCCTCAGCCAAAACCGGCGGACGACACCCATCCACAAGGAACGAATAGCAATAATGTAGTCGCCAGAAGTCTGGAAATGGCGAAGTTGGAAGCGCAGATTTCGCAGGATTACGAAGCGTATCAAAAACGTCCGCACAAGGTCTTTATCGGCGCGCGGACCCGCGAATATGTGTTTGCGCGGTATATCGAAGACTGGCGCATCAAGGTCGAGCGTATCGGCAACCAGAACTATCCTGATGCCGCCAAGCAGCAAAAAATTTACGGAACCTTGCAGTTAACAGTTTCCATTAAGGCGGACGGCAGTCTGGACGATGTGGAAGTCACCCATACCTCGGGGTCGGCCATCCTCGACAATGCAGCCGTCAACATCGTGCGCGAAGCGGCGCCCTATTCGCCTTTTCCTCCCGACATGCGTAAAAAAGCCGATGTGGTCAGTATTACCCGTACCTGGACGTTTGCCCCCGGCGACCAATTAAGCACGAAAGAGTAAAACCGGCGAGGTCCCCCCATGACAGACCAGGTCTGCTATAATTTTCGTATTCGCCTTATTATCCAACTGAAAGTAAAACTATGCAGATTGCTACTACCATTACTCAATTTTTGACCGACGAACAATCCCGGCGCCACCAGCAAAATCCCGATCTGCTGGCTTTGCTCGGCCAAGTGGTCAGCGCTTGCAAGATCATAGCCAACGCGGTTAACAAAGGTGCTTTATCAGGCGTAATGGGCAGCCTGGAGTCCGAAAACATCCAAGGCGAAACGCAAAAAAAACTCGATGTGATTACCAACGAAATTTTCACCCAGACGATAGAGCGCGGCGGTCAGCTTGCCGGTATGGCGTCTGAGGAAATGGACGATGTCTACCAGATTCCCGCGCAATATCCGCGCGGCAAGTATTTGCTGGTGTTCGATCCTCTGGACGGTTCGTCGAATGTCGATGTGAACATCTCGGTCGGCACCATTTTTTCCGTATTGCGTTATGAAGGCAGTTCGGCGAATCCTGCTGCTGCCGAATTTCTGCAGCCGGGTACCAAACAGGTTGCTGCCGGTTATGCCTTGTACGGTTCGTCGACCATGCTGGTCATCACTACCGGAAACGGGGTTAACGGTTTTACGCTGGACACCAATATCGGCGAATTCGTCCTGACGCACCCCGATATGACCATTCCCGCTGATACCAAGGAATTTGCGATCAACGCTTCCAATCAACGTTTCTGGGAAGCGCCTGTGCAGCGATACGTCACCGAATGCGTTGCCGGTAAAACCGGTCCGCGCGGCCGCGATTTCAACATGCGCTGGGTCGCGTCGATGGTGGCGGAAGTCCACCGTATCCTGGTTCGCGGCGGAATTTTCATGTATCCCAAGGATAATAAAGATCCTGCCAAGGCAGGGAAATTACGCTTGATGTACGAAGCCAATCCGATGAGTTTCATCGTCGAACAGGCGGGCGGTTTATCCAGCACCGGACGCCAGCGTATCCTTGAAGTGCAGCCGGAAGGTTTGCATCAGCGCGTGCCGGTTATTTTAGGCTCCAAAAATGAAGTCGAAGTAGTGCTGTCTTATCACGCCGGGTATTAATAGATACCGAGATCGGTTCGGCGACGCAAGGCGGCGTCGCCGATTAGTCGTCATTCTGATCGGTATTCGTAGGCTTTGGTCGCCACGTAATATCAATGCCTGCTTGCGCAGGACCGGTTTGCCACTGGCAGGCAGTTCCGATACCCGGGATATGGATAAGCTCATCGCCGCTGTAAATCAGCGGTAGTCGGTCGCGTTCCCACGGTGGCAGATGCGCTGTCTGGAGCAAATCCTTTACCCGGCGGACCGGGCGCTTGCAGTCCGGCTTCAAGCGCTCGCCGCCTTGACGCAGACGGATGTTGATATGCTGCAGTTTTGCCGGATCCAGCCCTCCCAGAAGACTTTGCCGGAAATACAGCGTACCGTTCAATTCCGGCAGTGTCAGTTCTCCTTCACCCTGCCAGTTCCAGCGACTGTTACCGGGTAGTGCGTCCAGTCGTCCGGTCAGATAAGCATAGCCAGCGTAGCGCCGCAGACAGGTATTGGCATGATCGATGGCGATGCCTGCATCGTCGGCAGCTTGCAGCAGTTGATCGAGCATCTCGGCCAGCCGTAATTGACTCGGCATCGGCAATTGCCGTCTTGCAAAAAAATAGCGCAGAAGATTGCGCGCGCGGGCGGGATTTATGCTGGCCAGATACGTACAGTCGAGTCGATTGCGATTAATTCCGTTTTGCGCGTCCAGTTCCGCAAGCTCGTCAAGCAAGCCGGTGGCTTCGGCCATATGTCCGGCGGCGCGAGCAATAGTCGAGCGCCATGAGGGAAAGTGTCGTTGCAGAAGCGGCAAGACCTTGTGGCGTAAATAATTTCGGGAATATTTCGTATCCTGATTGCTTTCGTCTTCTACCCAGCTTATATTATTTTGTACGGCCCAGTCGAGAATGGCGCTGCGGTCGATATTCAGCAGCGGCCGCAGATAAGCAGGGCCGCCTTCATTGCGACGTAATACCGGCATGGCCGATAAACCTTTTACGCCGGCGCCGCGCAATAGTTGGAGAAGTACGGTTTCAGCCTGATCGTCACGGTGATGCGCCAGGGCAATATAATTCGTGTCCAGTTGCCGGAATATGCTGTAGCGCGCGGCTCTGGCAGTGGCTTCCAGTCCGGATTTGCTGCCGGGATCCAAAGTAAGTTTATGAATTTGCAAGGGGATATCGAGTCGGTGGCATATTGTCTTGCAGGATTCGGCCCAGTTGTCGGCATTATTGCTGATCCCGTGATGGATATGGACAGCCGATATCTGTAAACGCAATTCCTGCCGCAATTCCGCCATCAAGTGCAGCAAAACCACTGAATCCAGACCTCCGCTTAACCCTACGCTGATCGTATCGTCTGGCGCAAGATACTGCGTGACGCATTTGCTCAGGACATCGGCCAGCTTATTTGACGGGAACGTTTTTGTAGCGCCCATAACTCATGAGCCGTTGATA
>JAJYPZ010000065.1 GCA_021794855.1 Pseudomonadota bacterium
GCCCCTTCCGTCGAGCGTCAGCGTTCCGGTTATGCCTATGGACGAATTGGTCGCCGAAATATACAAACCCGGTTGCAACGTGGCATTACCTGAACAACCTATACCCGCCCCGGCACCGCCGCCCGTTCCTATCGTTCCGCAACCGAGTACAGTCGCTCCGGGACGGCTTGCAGGGGTGATGCTGTTATAAGCAGCCTGCAGATCCGACATGACGGCATTAGCAGTGGTTGTATCCGGATAGGTCGGCGTAATGACCGTACCGCTATTCACTGTCGGCGGCGAACCGTTACAAGATCCCATCCCGGCCGTACCGCTACCACCGGGCACTGCCACTCCGTTACACGTAGCCGTCGGGTCGAACACCACGCTACCATTCACAATGCTTAACGGAACAGTAGCTGTATTGGTCACACCGGCGGCAGACGCAACGCCGTACGCGCTGGCACGCCCCAGATTGACCGGTGCAGGCCCGGTTGCGGCAGGGGTCACAGTAGTGAAGCTCCATACGTAATTACACGACATGGCCGTACCGGTGGAACTGGTGACGGAACTCTGCACCGCTGCGTAGTAAGTCGTACCCGGCAATAGCGCTGCAGAGGTCGTTAACGTGGCGACATCGGTACTCGCATCGTACGTCACGGAAGCCGGCGCCAGTACCGCTCCGCCGGAAGGCGCCAGCGTAAAGCTGCTGGCGTTGATCGTAGCCGCATTCATTGCCATGCTGAAAGTCGCGCTGACCAGAGTGCCGCCGTTTGCAATGCCGCTGGTGCTGGTCGGTACAGCCGGATTGCCGTTAGTGGGGTCGGAAGCGGTGACGGTCGGTATAGAAGAGCCCGATGACACAGGGCATACCGCACCGGGCGCAATAGCGCCGGGCGGTGGCGAATAGGGAGTAGCGTTAGGAGAAACATTCGAACCAAGTATGGGAGACTGTCCGCCTCCACCGCAGCCTGCGATCAATGCAGTCAATAGTAAAGTAAAAAACCATATGACCGGTCTGGAGCAATTTTCGGATTTACGCATTTTCTTATCCCTTATTTTCTTCACCGTAATTGGACGGCTGGCCGCGGGGCTCGAGTTGCTCTCAGAAATAATCAAACAGCAGATATGATGAAGCCCTGGTTTTGAAATAGGGTAATTTCTATTCCAAGATGTGGTATACGGAGACATTACATAACTCGTCTGTGCGTACGCATGCATAGATCATCAGTTTATATAATTTCGCCCAGGCCGAGCGACATCAAGTTTTTCGGCGTTAATGACAGCCGATATCTGGAAGAGGGTCGACCGCGACGCGGTCTGCAATCGATGAAACCGGTATTTACTTCGATTTTCGGTTTCTGATATTTAACGACAGCAAGCCAGTATGTCCCTCAAGTTGAAGACGGTCAATCTATTTAATAAAATAAATAAATAAAAAAAATAATAAAATCAGATAATTATTTACTGGATAATACGGTTTTCATATCGGAAGTGTTAAATACAGGCTTAGCTCACATTTTGCTCGAACTGCACTTCGGTTCGAAACAGTCTGGTCTGGACTGTACCGAAAGCGATTGATTCAAGACGTTTCGACGAGTCGATTTCATCTTTAAGAAGCAAAGCTAAAAACGACTTGAACTCGAACTCTTGAAGTTCGGCGACGGCTGCAAAAAAGTCCAGCCCTTCGTTGTGCGTAAAAACACGTCCGGGTACGCTCCTCTCGCTGGATGCAAGAACGCCATAGCGAAGATACGGGTAGATCAGTTTGTGTTTCACTGCCTTGGCGCTGTATGTCAACACGTCATGTGTTGTGATTCCAGTCTTGAATTCCAATAACGCTCGAATACAGGATTAGCCTGTTCATTCATAATGCGTCCACATACGCAGGACGCGAACAACTTTTTCTTTTGTAAATACTTCATACACGATACGGTGCTGAATATTAATGCGGCGCGAATAGGCACCGGTAAAATCCCCGACCAGTTTTTCGAAGGGTGGTGGATTTCGAAATGGATCATTGGCAAGCACTGACAACAATTCCTGCGCCTTTGTCTTGAGACCGCTTGCAGCAAGCTTCTTTGCATCTTTGAGTGCTTGCCTGGCGTAAACAAGCTCCCAACTCACCAATTAAGCTCTTTGGCACTTTTTGCCAAAGGCTCGTTCATGCCCGCCTTTATGGATTCGCGCATGCCAGGCACGGCAAGCAAGTACAAAGTCTCTTGTATTGCACTCCAATCTTCCGCGGAAAGCAGCACTGCGCTATTACGTTTCCCGGAAATGATAATGGGTTGATGAGACTCTGCTGTTTCATCCATCAGTCTGTATAGATTCGCGCGAGCTTCGCTAGCGGTAAGCGTGTGCATTCCGGCTTCCTTCAAACAAATGAAAAGAGTACGTAAATACGTACGAAATGTCAAACAAATAAAAACGTACCGAGAGCAAGTTATTGAACTGCTTCACGATGTTGATGCATTTCCACTCCAACCAAATGAATTATGGCAAGACTTCGATGCACGGCGCAAAGGTTAGAGGCGAAATTAACAGAACGGGAGGGATAAAGAGGAAAAAATATATTACCATGCCACCAATACAAGTAATAATTGATTTAAAGATAATTTAATAACTGGTGCCGGCAAGAGGAGTCGAACCCCTGACCTGATGATTACAAATCAACTGCTCTACCAACTGAGCTATGCCGGCGTGGCTACGCATTATGCCATTAACCCGGCCTGCCGGTCAAAAGGATCGGTCACCGGCCGATTCATGGGCATTTTCGGGTTTTACCCAGCGCAACCAGACGCGCAGACGACGATAATCGTCTGCTGCCAGGCTGTCGGGCAACAACACCAGCGACCGTCGGCGGCCGTTAGTCTGTTTGAACTCGACGACCGTTAGCGTGGCGGTCACCAGCGCATGCCGCATTTGCGCCTCCAGCCATGTGCCGCGGTCCAGCAAACGATAGCCGCTGTCGTCGGCTTCGAGGGCGGTGATTCCGTCTTTGTGCAGACGTCTGAAATAATGGATCGCGCTACCTGTCAGTACGACCGTGGCTAGGATTTGCCAGGTTGGAGTTAACGCAGTAAGCCATAATGCGAGCAGTGTCAGCGCATGCGCGCTCATGACGAGCGCGAGCAGGCGTTTCGATTGCCGCAGCGACACCAGCAGTCTAAGGCGCGCAGCGATTATTCGCCCCAGCGATATTGATGGCAGAATTGCTCCAGCCGGGCGACGGCTTCGTCTCGCTCGAAAAACCGGTCGGCGCGGTTCAGTCTGGCCTGATCGCGTTCGTCGTCGCTGCCGCCGAAACAGAAAATGGCGACATTGAGCATCCATTCCATCCGCACTTGCCGTATCGCGTCCTGCGGGTCGAACTGGTCGGTCACGCAATCCAGATCCAGAAAAATAAACCGGTACAACAATATCTGGTCGAACGTGCCCAGACTTTCCAGATCGAGCGTAGCGACCATTTGCCAGCCGTCGGGAAGCGCAGCCTGCAATGCGTCGTGCAAGGCCGTGTCGTTGCTCATCAAAATGAATTTACGTTGCAGTCTTGCTGCGATGGTCGGTTCGGACATGTTCAGGACTCTTCGAAATAGGCGGTTGCCAAAATGCGTTGCGCCCACAGGGTGGCTTTATCCGCGGGCAAATAAGTTCGCAGCGCTGCGCTCAATACCGGCTGAGTGGCTGGTTCGTCTGCCAAAATCCGTTCCGGCAGTTGCGGCACCTCGGACAGCGCCAACCGCTCGATCGACTGGTCGCGCGTCAGTACCCGCAGGCTCGCGCCATCGAATTCCCTCTCGGTAAGATAGTGCCGCGCCCGAATTTTAATTCCGTAGGGGACATGCCTGACTCGCCCAGCGTGGTCGGGCAGTAATTCGCTGCGATAATCGTCGGCGGCAACGCGTTCGTCATCGCGCAATAAGGATTGTTCCCAGCGCCAGCCGAAGATACCGGCCGCCGCACGACGGTACACCAGCGACAGCCACGCCGGATCGGGGACGCTCGCGTGTTCCGACCAGCTGGTCACGGAGTTCAGCAGCGCCTCGTTGAGCCATAACCTGAAGCCGTCGGAGGGCGTATCGATCAGCCGGACGAATTCCGCCGCCGGAAACTTCAATAAAAAGCTGGTGCCGACCAGTCCTGCCTCTGCCATGCTCGCCGCACCGCTGCCGGCAAGCTTTTTGCCGTCCAGCCAGACGTCCTGACGAACCAGTTCTACCGGCCAGTTCATCTCGCGGTAGACCTGCAAGACCGGCGCCAGCGCATGCGCATACCAGGCATCGGGGCGGATGGGGAAAAAATGGCGCGGCGCCACCATCACGACGCACGCCTGATTCCGGTCCAGCCATACTCCTCCGCCGCCCAGCGGTCTGCGGATAACGGGTATATGCGACTGTTCGACCAGTTCGGCCGCCGCCGACTGGTGTTGACCCAGACAAAAATGCGCCGCCGGCATGCCCCAGACGACAACCGGATTATCGTCCGGCCGCATTGCTTCCGCCACTCCCGCGTAAGTGGCATGATAATCCGCGGCCTCGCATTCTCCCAGGTCGATCCAGCGGGCTTTTAATTGCCGGATGATGGGTCCTCTGCGGGCTGTTCGACTCCGCCTTTAAAAAACTTGTCGAAATAAAAATCGCGCCGGTTCAAATCTTCCAGCTCGCCGGCACGCGCTGCCAGACCGGCACGCATGATTTCAATCAAATACTGGCCCTGCTCTGCATCCAGCACATGAATTTCATTGATCAAATCCTCGTCCACAGTCAGGAAATGCGCCAAAAACCCTTCCGGCGCCTGCACATGCAACAGCCAGGACTGGCAGGTCTCGTCTTCGGCATCCAGCGGACTCATGGTTATCTTGCCCAGCCACGCCAAGCGAGCGGCCTGGTTAAAATAACGAATATCCAGCTTTTTGCCTTTTTTGTATTTGTTCAGCTCGTTTTTAAGCGAGCCCACATCGGTGACTTTAATCGATTTCATGTTCGTTCCTCAAATAGGTCGTGCGTCAGCCAGAATGGCGATGCAATATGACTTCCAATACAAAATGGCTGCCCAGATAAGCCAGCAGCAACATGGTAAAACCTATCCAGGTCCAGCGTACCGCGACTTTGCCGCGCCAGCCCCACAACCTCCGTCCGCTGAGCAATATGGCATAAATAATCCATGATAACAAAGCGAATACGGTTTTGTGATTGAACTCTGCCGGCTTGTGAAAAATCTCTTCGGAAAAGAAAACGCCCGTGATCAGCGTCAAGGTCAGCAAAGCGAATCCCACCGCAATCAGACGAAAAAGCAGACTTTCCAGAGTAAGCAATGGCGGCAGATTCGCCGCAACTTTGCTGTCGCTTTGCGAAATATGATGCAGTCGTTTTTCCACGATCGCCATTAGCGACGCATGCAATGCGGCAATCGTGAACAGACTGTATGCCAGCAAAGCAATCAACAGATGCAAACGGAAAGCCAGCAATTCCGTGTTAGCCAATAAATTGGTGGAAGGAAATATTAACGGCGCGAATACCGCAACGGCGGCGATTCCCGCCAGCGGCGCATGCAAGGCTTCCATCCGCGAATGGAAACTGCTCAGCCAGTAAATCAACACGGTCAAACCGGCGATCATCGACATCGCATTGCCTACGCCGAGCTGGATACCGGCCGATGTGACGGTCGCAGCCGCAAGCAGCCAGCCATGCAATAGCAGCGGCGGCAGCAGCGCAAACGATTCCCAGCCGGATGAATTCACTACCGCATGCCAGCGCGTACGCCAGAAATGCCAGGCTACGAGGACATACAAGAAACTCACAAGCGGATAAAGCCAGTCGATGCTCATCTGGGGTAAAATGGTCAGGCTCGTTAACGAGCGCTCAAATTCTGTAAACTTGCAGTTTACATCATATCTATGCCGTTTTGGCGAGCAAATGGGACATTACACATGCTAGAAAACCTTACCACGCGCCTCTCGTCCGTCATCAAGAACCTGCGCGGACAAGCGCGGCTTACCGAAACGAATATACAGGATGCGCTGCGCGAAGTGCGCATGGCATTGCTCGAAGCCGACGTTGCGCTGCCTGTCGTCAAGGATTTCATCAACGATGTCAAACAAAAAGCGCTGGGCGTCGAGGTGTTGCAAAGCCTTACCCCGGGCCAGGCATTGATCGGCGTCGTACATAACGAACTCACGCGTCTGATGGGAACGCAGAATGCCGGCATCAATCTGTCGACCACGCCACCAGCGGTACTGCTGATGGCCGGCTTGCAGGGCTCGGGTAAAACCACCAGCAGCGGCAAGCTAGCCAAGTTGCTCACCGAACAAATGAAGAAGAAAGTGCTGCTGGTCAGTTGCGACGTCTACCGCCCGGCGGCGATCGAACAGCTCAAGACGCTTGCGAAACAGCTGAATGTAGATTTTTTCGCGTCCGATGCCGCGCAAAAACCGCTGGATATCGCTTTGGCCGCGCAGGATTACGCAAAAAAACACTTTCACGATGTGCTGATCGTCGATACCGCCGGCCGCCTTAGCATAGACCAGATGATGATGGATGAAATTCGCGCCTTGCACGACGCGTTGCGGCCGATAGAAACCCTGTTCGTGGTCGACGCGATGCAAGGACAGGACGCAATCAATACAGCTCGGGTATTCAACGACACCCTGCCGCTGACCGGTATTATTTTA
>JAJYPZ010000066.1 GCA_021794855.1 Pseudomonadota bacterium
GACCGGCATGTAGGAAGGCGCGTGCAGGCTGAATTTCCATCCGCTTTGTCCTTGGCTTTGCGCGGCTTCGTGCGCGACCTGCAGCACATCTTCGGGCAAGCCCGATACTTCCTCGGCAGATTCCACTAGCAAAGTATAAGCGTTGGTGGCGTCGAGCAGATTTTCTTCGAATTTGGCGCCAAGCTGCGCCAACTCTTCCTGTATCTGCAAAAAACGTAATTTATCGTCATCGTTTAATTCAGCGCCGCCCAAACGAAAATCGCGCAACGCGTTATCGATGATTTTCTGTTGCACGGCAGTCAGCCGATGAAATTCGGGCGCACTTTTCAATTGTTTGAAACGCTGGTACACACTCTGATTTTGCGCCAGTTCCGTATAATACTGGGTAACTTTAGGCAGATTCTCATTATATGCGACACGCAATTCGGCCGTGTTCATTACATTGTTCAAATGCGATACGGCGCCCCAGGCGCGCGACAGACGCTCGTTGGCATCTTCCATCGGGCACATGAAATTCGACCAGGTCGGAATATCGTCCGCGCTTATCAATCCGGCAATCAGTGCCTGATTATCGGCGAGCAATTGATCTATGGCCGGCGCTACATGCGTCGCGGCAATTTCACGGAAACGCGGCAAACCGGTAAAATCGAGCAAAGGATTCATATTGGTGACATTTCTGTTAAATAAATAAAATTGCGGCATTCCGTGCAAATGCCAACGGCATTAGCGACAGTCCGATCCGGTGACTCAGCACCTGTACATTGTATAATACTCGTTTTAATACGAGACAAGCATAATTCCATGCATCCGGTAATTCCTTTTCTCCAGCCTTTTCTTGGCCGCATGCCGCAGCTGGCTGATGGCGCTTGGGTGCACGACAGCGCCCGTCTGATCGGCGATGTCGCCGTCGGCGCAGACAGTTCGATCTGGTGCGGCGCAGTCGTACGCGGCGACGTCAATCATATCCGCATCGGCGCGCGCACCAATATTCAGGACAACAGCGTGTTGCACGTTTCGCATGCTTCTCCGCGCAACCCCGACGGCGCACCGCTGATCATCGGCGACGACGTGACCGTCGGTCATGGCGTCATTCTGCACGGCTGTATGATCGGTAATGCGTGCCTGATCGGAATGGGCAGTCTGATCATGGATAATGCCGTCATCGAGCCCGAAACCCTGCTCGGAGCCGGCAGTCTGGTCGCGGAAAATTCCGTCCTGCGCAGCGGTTTTTTATATCTGGGCCGCCCCGCCAGACCAGTACGTCCGCTCACTGCCGAAGAAATCGATTATCTGTACTATTCTGCCCGGCATTATGTTTCGCTGTCGCAACAATACATTACGGAACGGCCCGTGGATGACGTTTATCGCGACGAAGGCTGATCAATGCCGTTTGATCAGGGTTCCCACGCCATCTTTGGTCAATACTTCGAGCAATAGAGCGTGCTTGACCCGTCCGTCGATGATATGCGCAGTCTGCACACCGTTGCGCACTGCTTCAAGCGCGCACTGAATTTTGGGCAGCATGCCGCCGTAAATGGTGCCGTCGGCGATCAACTGGCTCACTCTTTGTGCGGTCAACCCAGTCAGCAATCCGCCTTCCTTGTCGAGCACTCCGGGAATATTGGTCATCAGGATCAGCTTTTCCGCATGCAGCGTCTCGGCCAGTTTGCCGGCGACCAGATCGGCGTTGATATTATAGGATTCGCCATCGTCGCCCACGCCGACCGGCGCGATCACTGGAATGAAATCACGCGTATCGAGCAATTCGACCAATTCGGGATCGATCCCGGTGACTTCGCCTACCGAGCCGATATCGAGTTTATTACCGGCATGCTCGATATCGTCGATCAATAGTTTTCTGGCGCGTATCATCCGACCATCCTTGCCGGTCAGTCCTACCGCCTTGCCACCATGCTGATTGATCAGGCTGACGATTTCCTTGTTCACGAGACCGCCGAGCACCATTTCAACCACATCCATCGTTTCTTTATCGGTCACGCGCATTCCCTGGATGAATTCGCTCTGCTTGCCGACGCGTTTCAGCAGCTCGCCGATTTGGGGACCGCCGCCATGGACGATGACCGGATTCATGCCGACCAGCTTCAATAGCACGACATCGCTGGCGAATCCGGCTTTCAGGCTGTCGTCGGTCATCGCGTTGCCGCCGTATTTGATCACAATGGTCTTATCGAAAAACCGCTGAATGTAGGGTAAGGCTTCCGATAAAACATTCGCTTTATCGCCGGGTGTAAAATGACTGGTAGACATGCTCGCGCTTTCAAATTAGATAGTCGATTTTAACCTGAAAACCGCCCGCTAACCATGCACTCAACCGAACCGGCGTCACCGGAACTGCTTAACGCGAATTTATCAACCACACGAAACGGGAATCGCTAATCGCGCTACAGGATTGCCCAAGATTGCGACAAACTCCACTAAACCCAGGATTAGTGGCACAATATCGTCCTGGAGCTACGGAGACTTGCTTTGGTCACGACATTTGATCGAACCCGCGGCGCGTTTTTACAAATTCCATTCTCTCCGATATCGCCGATTCATTTCCGCCATCTGCACGGTGTAGCACCAGGATCGATTTTTCAGTTATGGACATTGCCTCGAATCATAAAGCGCGAGTAATAGACCGGAAATCCCCGCAGTACGAAACCAAGCAATGTATGTGGGATAAAGAATGACTGACCGTATGTACCGTGGCATATTAGGAAGCTTGCTGCTGATCGCATTGCTGTTTGATCTGAACTTCCTCATGTTTGTTCTCATTGCAATGTTATTGCTGGAAGGCGTGACTAATTGGCGCATTCCCCATTTAGTAAACGGATTGCGGCGAAAACCGTTGCACTCCGATACTGCGACGGAATGCCATTACTATCGTTACCAATTTGAGGCCGAACGCGCTTGGCGGCTATTGGTAGGGTCATTGCTGGGGATAACTTATATATTTTTCTATCAATCGCTCTGGTTTATCCCTTGGTTTTTGGGATTTGCCATAATCGGGGCGGGAGCAAGCGGAATCTGTCCCATGGAATTCAGCCTTAAACGTATCGGTTTCAAATAAAATCAATGCCCGAAGCGACGCGCCCAACTTTATTCGGCAGCGATCTGCCGACCAAAATCTCCGGTATCGTATTTTGGGGGACGGTATTAATCGGCTTGCTGATTGCATTCATGGTACTCAAGAACAAAGAAGACGAGTTGACCCGGCAATACCACGACAATGCCAAACTCCTGCAGATAGTCATCGTTAAATCATTGGAATACTCGTCTGACGGAGGGCTTTCCGATATTACCCGACAGAATCTGGATCGCAATCTTCGTCCGTTTTGCCGGGTTATTCATTGCGAAGCGATAGAAGTAAAACGCGGATCGGTCGAGTTCGTGTTCGGCACCAGAAAAGACGGCCAGACCGTTATCCGCACACACTTGCTGATTCATCCGGTCCAGCAGGGCATTGCCCCATTCAGCGTAGAAACGGCCATCTCGTTCCCTAGCCTGAACGCGGTTCTGTCGGCTTATCGCAAGGTGATTCTGCTGTCTATCGCTTTACTGATGATGCTGCTGGGGCTGATTCTGCAGATTATCCTGCAACGCCTGCTTACCCGACCTTTTTCCGCCATGGTCACCGCCGCGCAGCACTTCGCCGACGGCCGCAGCCATATTCGTTTTGACGAGGATCGCGATGATGAGTTTGGCTATCTGGCCAAATTCATTAACCGCGCCCTGGATTCCGGCTCCAGACATTACGAACAGTTATCCAGTGCGCTGGCACGGGCGACCGCATCGGAATCGGCGCTTTTTGCAGAAAACGAACGGATCGAAGTCACGTTAAGTTCGCTGTCGGAGGCGGTTATAACCACCAATGCCGAAGGGGTCATCGAATATCTCAATCCGGTGGCTGAAAGCATGACTAGCTGGCGGTTATCCGAGGCTCGTGGTCAGCCGCTGGATCATGTAATCGGGATAATCAACGAAATCACTCATGAGTCCATGCCTACTCCGGTTCAGCAATGCCTGACTGACAACAGCACGGTGCTGCTTGCGGAAAATGCGGCCTTATTATTGCGCAACGGACAAACGATCGCGATCGAAGCTTCGGCTGCGCCGATGAGAAATAACACCGGTGCTGTAATCGGAGCGGTTATGGTCTGCCTGGACGTAAGTCATGCGCGCCGGTTGGCGGTTGAGCTTACCTATCAAGCCAGTCACGACGCATTGACCAATTTATATAATCGCGGCGCCTTTGAAAATACGCTGCAGAGAATTTTAAGCGATATGTCGGCAAACATCGATCACGCGCTACTTTATATCGACCTGGACCAATTCAAGATCGTGAACGATACCTGCGGCCATACGGCCGGTGATGAATTATTGCGTCAGGTATCACAAATATTGCGGGAATGTATCAGGGAAAACGATATTCTGGCGCGTCTGGGCGGCGACGAATTCGGTATTCTGCTGGTGAATTGTGCCTTGACCGTAACCATGGGAATCGCCGAAAAAATACGCAGCGAAATCAAAGGGTTTCGTTTTGCATGGCTAGAAAACGTATTTGAAATAGGAGCCAGTATCGGGGTAGTGAAAATTCACGCGGATATCGCCAACCCTGCCATCATTATGAGCCTGGCCGATCTGGCCTGCTATGCCGCAAAAGACGGGGGGCGCAACCGGGTTCATCTGTACGAAAAAACCGACGACGGTTTATTGCAGCGGCACGGGGAAATGCATTGGACAACGATTATAACGCAAGCTCTGGAACTGGACCGCTTCGTATTGTATCTGCAGCCTATTTGCTATCTGGCCGCTGACGCCGCCGAAATCTGCCATTGGGAAATATTGGTGCGAATGAAAGCGGACGACGGCACGATGATACTGCCGGGACAATTTATTTCGGCGGCCGAACGGTACAATAAAATGCATAGCATAGACCGCTGGGTCATTTACAATACGTTTGCAGCAATCTCCAGGGACTGCTTCCCGGTTACGCCCCGGCATCAACGGACATTTTCCATCAATCTGTCCGGTGCCACGCTAGGGGACGACACGGTCCTGCAGTTCATTCAGGAAACCGGCAAACAATTTGCCGTCGACTATCGTGAAATATGCTTCGAAATTACCGAAACGGTTGCAATTATCAATTTAAGCAAGGCTGCAGCCTTCATCAAGGCGTTAAAAAAACTGGGATGCCGTTTTTCGCTGGACGATTTCGGCAGCGGCTTGAGCTCGTTCGGATATCTCAAGAATTTACCGGTCGATTTCATTAAAATCGACGGCGGATTCGTTAAGGATATGGCATCGGATCCTATCGATCGCGCGATGGTCGAAGCCATTAATCAAATCGGCCATGTAATGAACATACAAACCATTGCAGAAGGAGTGGAAAATAAATCGACTTTGCTCCTGCTGCAACAAATGGGCGTAGATTTTGCTCAAGGCTATCACCTAGGCAAACCCGAGCCGGTAGTATGGCCGAACATGCTGTTCGAACCATCAATAATCCCGCTCGCGCACCAACTTTAGCCGCCGGACATTTTGCAGTGAAATGCCGCAATCCGGACGGAATTCATTGCAGATCAGAAAAACGAGCAAGTCTGACATCGGAACATTCGCCCGAGTGTTTTTTCAGCGAATCGGCTAGAATACTGTTTTTGTCTTTGATTCAATCTTATCACCAATGAATATTCCGCAAATCGGCCTAGTCATGGGCAGCCAGAGCGACTGGGATGTCATGCAGCACGCTGCCCGGATACTCAAACAATTCGGCATATCGTACGAAGCCCGCATCGTATCGGCGCACCGAACGCCCGAACTTTTATTCGAATACGCCGGCAGCGCCGGAACCCGCGGCTTGCGTGCGATCATCGCCGGTGCCGGGGGTGCGGCGCATTTGCCGGGCATGCTCGCAGCCGGAACGGCAGTTCCGGTATTAGGCGTACCGGTACCGTCGAAATATCTCAAAGGAATCGATTCGCTGTTGTCCATCGTGCAAATGCCCAAAGGGATTCCCGTCGCCACGTTTGCTATCGGCGAAGCCGGCGCAACCAATGCCGCCTTGTTCGCTGTCGCGCTGCTGACGGCGGAATCGCCGGAACTGGCCCGCAAGCTGGCGGATTTTCGCAAAGACCAGACTCAAACCGTACTCGACATGGGGTTACCCGATGCGTAAGGCTCTTTCCTCTCCGATATTGCCTGACGCAACTCTGGGCATGCTGGGCGGGGGGCAGCTGGGACGCATGTTTACGATAGCCGCGCGGACGATGGGTTATCGCGTAATGGTACTCGATCCCGATCCGGCCTGCCCCGCCGGCCAATTCGCCGATATTCATCTGCGCGCCGATTATCAGGACCGGTCTGCCCTCGCTAAAATGAGTCGGGATTGCGCCGCCATCACCACCGAATTCGAAAACGTGCCGGCCGCTACGCTCGCCTCACTGGCCGAGCATCGACCCGTCAAACCGGATGCCGCAGCAGTCAGCATCGCACAGAACCGGGTCGCGGAAAAACAATGGCTGATGCAGCATGGGTTCGCTACCGCTCCATTCGCGATCATCGCCGAAACGGACGATATCGCAACCGCTTGCGCCCGAATCGGTTTCCCCGCCATCCTCAAGGTTTCGCGCTTCGGCTACG
>JAJYPZ010000067.1 GCA_021794855.1 Pseudomonadota bacterium
AAAACTGGAATACACACATCAGCTATGCCGAAGATGGTAGTGCGGTCGAGTTGGTTTTGTTGGAAGCGCGTGTCAATGGGGCTTATCCATTGGAAGTGCAAGCCGCTCATAGCGCTTGATGCGACAGATGCACCGTTACAGTGACCTGGATAACGCTCCCGCGCTTTTTATGCGCTGCGATAGCCCCGTACATTATCCAATGTTGCAAAAATATCAGAGGAACGCATGCGCTTGGCTGATGACGAGCAACAAGCCATAGGCGACACGATTCGTGAAGCCGATGCCGACGCACGGATTTATTTGTATGGGTCGCGTGCAGACGATACAGCCCAAGGCGGCGATATCGACGTCCTGGTGCTATCCAAAAAAATCGATTTAATGGCCAAGCTGGAAATTCTCGCGCAACTGCATCGCAAGTTGGGCGAGCGCAAGATTGACATTGCCGTTTATCCGGACACTACGCGACCTTTCCCCAGGATGATCATACAAACCGGGCTGCCGTTATGACCCGGGAAAAAATCGAACTGCTTGAGGAAGAACTGGCTGGATTGAAGCTGGCAGCAGGCCACCTTGCGTATTCGATTGAGCGATGTTCCGGTTTGTTGGGATTGGAAGATCTTCCCCCTGAACAGCTGGAACGGCTGGAATCGTTAACCAGCCGTTTTGCCAGGCTGGCGGACTTGCTAATGCAGCGCATTTTCGTTTGATCGATGAGGTCGAATTGACGGCTTCAGGCACTTTGTTGGACCGTATTTATCGTGCGGAAAAGCGCGGCTGGGGCGAGGCTAGTGCAATGATACGGATACGCGAGTTGAGGAATTTGATCGCGCATGAATACAGCAACGATAAAATGCAGGAAATATATGCCGCTGTTGCTGAGATGTCTACAGCACTGTTGGCGATCGTTCCAAAAATTACTCTGTATGCTGATAGTCTGATTTGGCAATATCAGGCATGATACCCGGGCTTCCGCCGGCCCACGCCGGCGGCTTGCGTTTATAAAAGTGTCGCGCTGTTAGAAAGCGTAACCGAGTCCGATCTTGTATGTGGTGTAATTGGTCAGGCTGTTGGGTACTCCGGAACCCATCGCTCCGGCGCCGTAATTAAACGAAGTGTAATCCACGCCGGCATTCGCGTGCAGCGATTTGCTGAGCGCGTAATCGGCAGAAAGCCCAACTCGATAAAGGTTGGAAGTACCGAGGCCGCCGTAACCGGCTACACCGTTGGCGCCGGTGGTGGAAGCATTGAAAGTATGCCCGATCAACGCATTGCCGGACAGGACCAGTTTATGGATGGGCGAATATTGGGCCAATACGCCTGCACCGAAATAATCGTTGGTGAAGTTGCCCTCCGCCGAACTATCCCATTCGTGCGAACCGACTTCACCGTAGGGCGTAAGCATGAATTGATTGTTCATGGCGAAACCCTTACCGTATCTCATGTGATAGTCGCTCAACGTGGCTCCGGCTTCGCCGGCAGCAGAACCGTATGGCGCACCGCCGATAAAGTTGGTGTGACCGTTATCATGGCTATATTCAGCTTCAATATAATCGTTGCCCAGCCACAAATCTTGCATAGCCGATGCCGATAGCGCAAAACCCGGAACATTGCCTTTTTCTGTGGCGTAGGTGACGCCCGGAGCGCCGACAACACCATTACCCGTTCCGGTGTAATTCATGTTGGTGGACGTTAATTGCACGCCTACCTGGTTATCCGAGTTCTTGATATCTGCATTATCGGCAAGTGCCGATGTGGAAATTATTGCACAAGCAATAGAAAAAATTGTTTTGCCGATATTCATAATATGTCCTTTATCTTGTTTTCCATTAAATACCAGTGATAAAAAATTACCACGTCATTTCGATGCAAGACGAACGGGTTTGGTTCCAGGGTTTTTCAAGGAAGGATTGGTCAATATCGGCATGGTAATTATTTGTTCTCTTAAATGAATCAAATAATCAATGAACTTATAAGGATTTTATTCCTGGCGTACAAGATCATGCATAATGTGTTTTTTTTGATTTTAAAGGGGCTGAGCGGCAAGCTATCCTGGTCAAGTCCAAATTTTGCTGTAAATTCGCTTCGCCTGGTTCATTGACATCCAATTTTCAGCCTGCCAGTGGCAGTACGTTTTTTGCTTCATTTGCCTCGGTCTGAACCCTTAGCCATTCGTTGAATTCGTCCATATCGAGATAGCGGCGCTCCTGCCAGATTTCATTTTGCTCGGCAAGCAAAGCGCCGATCAGGCGCAACGCCGATGCCTCGGTCTGACCACCCGCATGGGACTCGATGAGGTCGATGAAGCCTACGCCGTCCTGCGCGACTCTTACGTAATGGCGAGTCTGGCATTACCTCGCAATACCGGCGGCAAAGACCGGTTCCAGCGCGAACTGGATTGCCAAGTAATTCAAGCGCTTCATCAGTACCGCAAAGACAAGGAACTTCCGCCCTATGACTCTGTGCGCGTCCCATTTCTGGAAGACGCGCCGCTCTATGAAGACGCCGGTTTCCGTCGGCGTAACCACATACCGATCGCAGTCCTCAATACCGAATGCATCAAGGGGTATTTTCGTCCCATTACGAACGTACCGACAAAGTAATGCTGTTGACCTCCGTTGCCCACAATTGCGCGTCCATGCCAAATTGCACTGGCTGAATGGATCGGTTGTAGCAGTTTAAGCATTCAGTTCGCAGGAGCCATACCGTATTTGGAATTTTATGTTGCTATAATTAGGCGAATCGAATTTTACAAAAACAGAAAATGTATGAATGCTGAACGGCCTGGATGAATGAATGCATGGTTTTATTTGATAGAGTCAAACGAAATCTATTGTGTAACTGATATTAAATTGGGAAGTGCGGAGAGCATAAATGAATAAGTTTGAACGAACGATGACAGATATTCTAAAAAGGGGTAAGGAGGAGTTTGGGTACATAGGAGTAAAGGCGGAATTCGAGGCTGAAGGAACGCGCACGGACGAAATGCTGAGACTGGTTGAAATAGCGCGGAAGGCGGATCTTAATATCGGCCTTAAGATCGGCGGATGCGAAGCCATGCGTGATTTGATTGAAAGCAAACAAATCGGAGTCGAATATATTATCGCGCCGATGATAGAAAGTTCGTATGCACTAAGTAAATTTATAGATGCCAAAAATACTGTGTACAGTCAGGATGAACAGCAGGATACGCAATTTCTGTTCAATATCGAAACACGCTCTGCTTATGGGATCATGCCTGAATTGATTCAAACAGCTGCAAAACCTGATGGCGTTAATGGCATTGTATTTGGTCGCGTGGATTACAGTTTGTCCATGGGTTTGGGACGAGACGCCATTAATACGCCGGTAGTCACTGAATCATGCATCAGGACTGCACAAAGTTGCCAACAATACGGACTTGATTTTGTGGTGGGCGGAGGCGTATCGGTAGATGCGTTACCGGTTATGATGGAGATCAAAAAGCATTACTTGTCACGATTTGAAACGCGCAAGATTATTTTCGCTGCCGAGGAAATGGATCGCGCAGGTATACGCAAAGGGTTGCTGGAAGCCGTGCATTTTGAATTGTTATGGCTGCTTAATAAGCGCGAATATTATGCGAATATAATAAAAGAAGATGTTAAACGCATTGAAATGCTTGAGTCGCGATGGAAGGTGCTTTCTGGAGAAGAAGTGCCGGGTTTTATGTCGGCAACTTCAACGAACTTGCATTGCTGAGGCGGATTACTCTGTGAAAAAATCTACCAACACACTTTTGCTTTTTGGCGCCAGCGGCGCAATTGGTCAAGCTATCGCTGCAACGTTTATATCGCGGGGATGGTCGGTAACGGGTGTGTCGCGCGCGCAACATGATAAATCGGCAGATAATACCATGAGCTGGGTCGTTGCCGATCCGGAAAAAAATACTACTGACGATGACGTTTTCGATAACCGCGCTCCATATCATGCTGTTTGCTGGGCTCAAGGCGCCAATTTAAACGATAGCGTGTACGATATTGACGAAACTTCTCATCTATCTCTTTACAAGATTAATTGCCTCTTCATATTGACCACTCTGAAACTGCTGTTGCAGCGCGGATTGCTTGCAGCGCCAGCGCGTTTTTGCGTTGTGAGTTCGATCTGGCAGAATCTGGCAAGACAAAATAAACTCTCTTACACAATGACAAAAGCAGCGTTACAAGGACTTGTGCTTTCAGCGGCGGCCGATCTGGCGGCGGACGGCCATCTTATCAATGCCATACTTCCTGGAGCTCTTGATACACCGATGACTAGAAACAACCTTACTTCCGAACAGATATCCACGCTGACAACAGCGACCAAGTTTGGTCGATTACCTCATCTTGAGGATGTGGCGAATTTGGCTTATTTCCTTTGTTCGGAAGAAAATACAGGAATCACCGCGCAATTTATCGCTGCCGATCTAGGGTTTAGTCATGTCCGCATCGTTTGAAATCGTTTCGCATATCAAAAATTATAAAGTAGCTATCGGTGATGACCTTCTCGCCGGATGTGCCGCGGATATTGAAGACCACATTTTTTTGTGCGACCGGTTTTTTACCTCGCGTCTGGCCGCTGCCAATCGCCGCATCATTAGTATCGAGGCCACAGAAAAAGCGAAAAGTCTCGATCAGATGTCTGATGTTATTATCCGTCTGCGGGAAGTCGGTGCGACACGCAAGACGGTGCTGATCGCTGTAGGCGGCGGTGTTATTCAAGATATTGCTACATTCTGCGCATCGATTTATATGCGCGGGATTCCATGGCTATATTTACCGAGTACGTTGCTGGGCATGGTCGATTCCTGCATAGGCGGAAAATCCGCGATTAACGTCGGTCCTTATAAAAATATTGTGGGCAATTATTATCCGCCGGAAGAAGTGCTGATCGATCCGGTAATGGTGAAATCTTTGGGCGTAGAACAAAAAGTAGCGGGATTATGCGAGGCTGCGAAGATCTGTTATGCACGAGGAGGCAACAGCTTTAAACGATATCTTGCGCTAAATCCAACCGTAGATATCAACGGATTAAAATTGGCAGCGCTGATCGAATTAAGTTTGCAGGCTAAAAAATGGTTTATAGAAACGGACGAATTTGATCAGAATGAACGTTTGTTGCTTAATTTCGGCCATACTTTCGGGCATGCGATCGAAGGAGCTACCGATTTTCGTATCAGTCATGGCGTAGCGGTGGGTGTAGGGATATTGGCGGCTTTATATCATGCCCGCATGGTTTACGGCTCGGAGCAAATTGCTGAGCAGGCAGTAGTCCTTGAACACCATATTCGTTTTTTGCTGGCAAGCATATCAGACCTGCCGGATATTCTTGCTGTCGCCGATCCGTCGATTTTATTTGACAGATTCGTTGCTGACAAAAAGCACACAATTTCGGGATATACAATCATCGGTTTGACAAAAGAAGGCGCGTTGCAGCTGTTTCGTCTGCCGCATGGGCCTGAGAGCGATGCGACGATACAACGTATCTTTGCCGCGATTGTTCAACCTTCATTTTTGAGAGACGTGTTTCTCGCAGACTTATAACTGGCTGTCATGCTCACATTTACTTCCGCTACTGCAAGCGCATTGCGCAATACCGATTATCGGATTCTCATTACAGGCGCATCGGGTTGGCTAGGCCGTGCGCTGCTTGAAATGCTTGCCGAAGCAATGGGTCCGCAAATCTTCGACCGTGTCATTTTATGCGGCTCGAAGTCCGGTTTCCTCGTGACGAGGCAAGGTCAACAGTTGCCGGTATACAATTTAGTCGACGGTCTGGCTTTATTGGATCATCGCCCGACATTGGTGTTTCATTTTGCCTTTCTGACCAAGGATCAAGTAAGCAACATGTCGGAGCAAATGTATGTTGATCGTAACCGTGCGATTTCCGATACGGTGGCGCATACAGTTGCTTCTGGGCACGTAGCTGGCTTCATGCTGGCATCTTCCGGCGCTGTGTATGATTATCTTTCATCGTCACATCGCGATGGAGCGGCGAATCTGTACGGTAGGCTCAAGGCGGAAGATGAAGAGCGTTTCGCAGAATTATGTACTCAACGCTCTGTGCGATTTATAGCGCCGCGCATTTTCAACATCAGCGGTCCCCACATCAATAAATTTGATGCTTATGCGCTATCCGCCATTATTATGGATGCATTGCGGGGAGGGCCCATTACGTTAAGAGCCAGTAAACGTGTATATCGTTCTTATATTTATGTCGGCGACCTATTGGAGCTGGTTATGTGTCGTATGCTAAATAACGAGCCAGATCCTTTTATGCCATTTTTTGATACCACAGGTGATCAAATCGTCGAAATTGGCGAACTCGCCCACAAAGTTTTAGAGACATTGGCGTGCTGTGATATCCAAATTATACGGCCCGTCCCGAGTGACGACCCCGACGATCGTTATGTGGGCAATCCGGATGTCTTGCGTTCGATGCTGCGACATTGCGGGATGAAACTTATGCCACTTAACGCTCAAATTTCTTCCACAGCGGAATTCATTGCTCAGTCGATGAGAAAGAAGCTCAATGACTCCTGATATTGAAGTATTTGTCCTGGTTTACAATGACGGGAATATCGCCACTCGTGCAATTGAAAG
>JAJYPZ010000068.1 GCA_021794855.1 Pseudomonadota bacterium
GACTCACCGACCACGCCGCCGAATCCTCAGCCTGAGCCACCGAACGGACGCAGGTTCGATACCGACCACTCCTGTTAGCAACCGCTGCTGACTGGCGTCCAGGTAGTACCAGTGGGTTGATTATAGACCACGCCGCAATTAGAAGTATTGGCACCGCCGGGCACATAAAAGGTACAAGTTGAACTCCACTCACCGGGTGCGTAATAAGAATATTGGGATGAAAACGTCAATGCCGCGGGCAGCCCTTGCTGGCTACAGTCTGGATACCCATTCAACACTTCAACCATCACTCCGCCACCGATGTCCACAGTGTGCGGTTGATTATCCTTAGGAACGCCATTTACCGCCGCCTTGGCGTACACCATCGCTGCAGCACTAACAATAGCGCCTTGCATGGAAATTAAAGTCGTTGTGCGTGCGTTATTGGACATTGATATAAATTTTGGCAATGCTACCGCTGCCAATATCCCCAAAATAACAATTACTGTCACCAACTCTATCAAAGTAAAACCCGTTTGGGTTCTATGCGTCCATCCGGCAATCCGCAGTGTCGGAATTATGCGCTTCTCTCTGTTTTTCGCCTTGCACGAAATGTGTTTCATACAACAGCATTTTCACATGCTTCAGTTCGCCAGGAACAGCATTGGCGACTTGTAACCAATATTTGAATGCATGCGTTTCCGATTGGAGGATGTATCGATGTATTCAAAGCTGTCTGCCCTCCTTTTCAACCAATGGCGAGAAAGGTATGTATCCGCTTGTATTAACGGCAAGCGGTCAATCCCGCACGGACCACAGCATCCCGGAAGGCAGTCACTCGACGATTTTTTGCGCATCATCCCAATGCTCAGCTGTTTTTCAGAATAATTATCGCTCGGAGTTTATGCCATTTTTCGTAATCGTTATCGCAGGAAGTTTGCTGAAAAATATTTTATTGCTTCCATGTTCAAATTGCAAACAACATCTCCAATGCACTCGTCCCTCGACAGTTCACCATGATTTAAAATCCCAACCTTTATTGTTTGAAAGGTTTTTTACTGCAGCACCGGTATTGAAAGTTAACGGTTTCTCTTCTTACCAATTATGATCGTCGCGGTCGAAGACGGCATAGGCCTTTACGAATGCACGCCGTTGTATGTTCATGTGGCGGCCGCCATTTTCGAACCGATGCCCGGACGTACTGCACTCAGTACCTCCGGGCATCAGAAAAATACCGCTCAACCACGCCGATAAGGTATGCTTTACGTAATCGAGTTTACTGGCATTGCGGGTCGATTCATTATTCAAATCTGTCCGATATGAGGAAGCGCGTGTTCAACGACAATCCTGACGACGAATTCGGCCAGCGCCTGAGCAGGCATGGCCCGATTCTTTACCGCTATGCGTTGACGCAATTGCGCGACCGGCACAAGACCGACGATGCCGTGCAGGAAACCTTGCTGGCTGCGCTGCAGTCCCGCACTTCATTTTCTGGCGGCGCGACCGAGCGTAGCTGGCTGGTCGGCATACTCAAGCATAAAATCATCGACCAGTTCCGGCGCGATGCACGGGAAGTACCTTTGTACGAATCGGCAGTCGACGTAGATCCGGAAACCGGGATCGAACACGAACGGACTGAAGCCGGCGACTGGCGCGACCGGCCTGCTAACTGGGGCAACCCCGAACAAGTGCTGGATAACCGCCAGTTCTGGCAAATCGTGGAATTATGCCTGCAGCATCTGCCGGAGCGTCAGGCGCATTTATTCATGATGCGTGAAATTTTCGAGAACAGTACGGAAGAAATTTGCCAGGAAATGAGCATTACCTCGAACAATTTATGGACGATGCTGCATCGCACCCGGCTGGTTTTGCGCAACCGTCTCAAACTAACACGATTACAGGGTTCCAGCGCATAAATAACTTCGATGTAAGTTTAGTCGCGCTAACGCGACTAATGATAGCCGGGAGCATTTTCGCAGACGGCAAACGAGATTGCAGGTTTTTTAATTTATTAAGAGGATTAAGTTATGAACAAACGTCAATTTATCAATACAGCGGCTTCGACAATTCTTGCCATGGGCGTACTGGCAGTCGCTCCTGCTTCGGAGGCGGACGGTAACGGCATGATGAAGCCGGGCATGGAAAAATGCTTCGGTGTCGCCAAAGCCGGCCAGAATGATTGCAAAGGCTTGTCGGGACTGCATTCATGCAAAGGTCAAAGCACGGTTTCCGACAATCCCGGCGACGTCAAGATCGTTCCCGACGGGACGTGCGCCAAATTGGGAGGCATGAACATGGAACAGGCTAAAGCCAAAATGGCTGCCATGAAAAATAAATCCTGAGCGCCAAATACGGAACGATGCGGAAATTTGCGGCTGGAATTTGCGTCGTTCCATTGCCACTCTGTCACCAATACCGCACCAGACACCCATTTTGCGGGAGCATTCATGCTTAAAACCGTTCTTTCTTGCGGTATAGGGCTGCGTCAGCCGCACTATCGGGAAATTATGACTACCCGTCCGCCACTGGATTTCGTGGAAGTGCACACTGAAAATTTTTTCAATCGGCACGATGCCGCATCTCAAGTACTCGCAGCGGTGCGCACCGAATATCCGGTCAGTCTGCATGGCGTAGGATTGGCGCTGGGTTCGGCCTGCGGTCTGGACGAAGCGCATCTGGATCAGATCGCCGCTCTGGCGGACAGGATAGATCCGGTACGTATCTCGGATCATGCCTGTTTTGCCCGCGCTCCGTGGGCGCAGGCAGGCATCGTTCATGCCAACGATTTGCTTCCGGTGGCGTTTACGGAAGCCACGATGGAGATTTTGTGCGCCAATATTCAACGTGTGCAGGAACGGCTACGCCGTCCGATACTGATCGAAAATCTCAGCACTTATCTGGATTTTGCACAGTGCGATTATTCCGAACCGGAATTTTTTGCCGAGCTCGGCCGGCGTAGCGGCTGCGGCATGCTGCTCGACATCAACAACCTGATCGTCAATGCCCTCAATGCTGCCGAGCCGGATCCCGTGCTATCGGTCTGCAACTGGCTCGACGAGCTTCACCGTCTCGCTCCAGCCGGACTGATAGGCGAAATTCATCTCGCCGGATTCAGTGCGCAGCAGGATCTGATCATTGACGATCACGCGAGCCCAGTGTCCGATCCGGTCTGGCAAGCTTATGCTTACGCGCTGCAGCGATTCGGCGCATTGCCCACCTTGATCGAATGGGACGATCAACTGCCTGCGTTAACCGTGCTGCTCGACGAAGCGGCTAAAGCAATCGCAGTATCGGAACGCACGCTCCCTTCCGGCAGCGCCGGCAATTTTCCTCCGCCTCTCCGGAAAGCGTGCCTGTGAACGAGTTATCGATACCCGCAGACAAAGAGAATTGGGCTGGCGAAGCGCTGCGTCAGCGCGAACTGATTGCAGCCATATTTTCCCCTACTCCCACCGATTTGCCCTGCTCCGGCGTACGGCAGACCGGCTCTCGATGGCAGGCCGGACTGGCGGCATATCGCGGCAACGGCCTGGGTCATGCACGAAATGCCTTGCGCGAGCAATTCCCTACTTTGCTGGCGATGCTGGGCGAAGAAGCTTTCGACTCGTTATGCACCCGCTTCTGGCGTACCGAACCGCTCCGCCGGGGAGATTTGGCGTGGGCGGGAGAAAAGCTGGCGGATTTTGTTGACCGCCTTGAGGATCTGAAAAATTTTCCGTGGCTGAGCGATTGCGCGCGGCTAGACTGGGCGATCTGGCAGGCAGCCGGCGCGGCGCATTCGCGTCTGAACGAGGAGGATCTCCGGCGGCTGGCCGCTGGAGACCCGCAATATATGCGATTTCAGCTTGCCGACGGGGTATGCCGCCTGCGTTCAGACTGGCCTGTGGTCGCTTTGTTTCTGGCGCACCGAGAGCCCGACCCGGACTGGCCAGCAGTACGCCGTATGCTCGATTCAGGTCAAGCTGAGACCGCTCTGGTCTGGCGAACGCCGGAAAACTCATCTTTGATGCTGCCTGTCGTCGCACTGGATGAAGTCACTGACCGCTGGATTACGGCATTAATTTCGGCGGCGCCGATCGAAACGGCGCTCGATCTGGCGGGCAGCGATTTTGATTTTGCTGCGTGGCTTCGGCTCGCAGTACAGCAGGGATGGCTGGAAGCAGTTATCGAACATTCCGGACCAGACAGCCCTCTCCGGTAAAATTTACTGAACACATGTTCTATGCAATAATTTCCGCCGGAATGATATCCGCTTCTTTCGACTCCGCCAGATTTCCCTGGGATTCAATCGGGCTGTTGTGCCCGATGCATACGCCGGCACTATCCATTTTTTATTGAGTACGGCCGGTCATTAATAATCGGACTCACAAAATCATGCTTCCGAACTACGTATTACTGGATCTGGAAACTACCGGCGCTACTCCGCTCCGCGACCGCATCACCGAGATTGCCCTGATACGTTACGAAAATCGCGTAGAAGTTGCGCGCTGGCGCACGCTAGTCAATCCAGGCACGAAGATTCCTGCGTACATACAGCAACTTACCGGCATTACGAATGAAATGGTCGAGCAGGCTCCGACGTTCCGGCAGGTGGCGGCCGAATTGCTGACCTTTCTCGATGGAGCGGTTTTATGCGCTCATAATGTACGCTTCGATCACGGTTTTCTGAAAAACGAATTCAGATCGATGGGTATTAATCTGCGACTGAAAGTATTATGTACCGTCAAACTTTCCCGGCGGCTTTATCCGCAACATCGCAGTCACAGTCTGGACGCCCTCATCGACCGGCACGGACTGGTCTGTACCGCACGTCATCGTGCGATGGGGGATGTCGAAATGATGGCGGCGTTTCTCGATTCCGCGGCTGCTCAACTGGGATGGGATCGGGTCGCGCTCGCCGCGCACGATCTGCTGCAGGCACCGCCTAGTCTGCCCAGCTGGATCGAGGCGGAGCTCATCGAACAATTGCCGGAAACGCCCGGCGTTTATCTGTTTTTCGGCGAAAGCAGCCTGCCATTGTACATAGGCAAAAGCATCAATATCCGTCAACGCGTACTGGCGCATTTCAGCAGCGATCATGCCGCGTCCAAAGAGATGCGCATAAGTCGTGAAATCAGGCATATCGAATGGATCGAGACGGCAGGCGCATTCGGCGCGTTACTGCTGGAATCGCGGCTGATCAAGGAACGACAGCCGATTCATAACCGGCGGTTGCGACGGCAAAAAGAATTATATTCATGGCGCATCGCCGATTCGGCAGAAAGCCGCCCTGTCGTCACCTTAGCGCAAGGAGACGATATCCGGCCCGAAACGCTGGGCGAACTTTTTGGTGTGTTCCGTTCCAGACGGCAAGCGCTGGAAGCCTTGAGACTCATCGCCGACCGCCATCGTCTTTGCCCGCAGGTTCTCGGACTGGAATCCGGCACTGGAGCGTGTTTTGCCCATCAGTTAAAACGCTGTGACGGCGTTTGTGCTGGAAAGCAGGCCAAAGCCATCCATTACCTCAAATTTCGCCAGGCGATGCTGTCCCATCGACTCAAAGTCTGGCCCTATTCCGGCAGAATAGGCATTCAGGAACGCAATGCGCTCAACGATAAATCCGTAATCCATATTTTTGAACACTGGGTTCATTTGGGTACGGTCGATTCCGAGTCCGATCTAGAGGAAATGATTTTTGCAAAATCCGAACCGGTATTCGATCTGGACACCTACCGCTTGCTCGTCAAGGAATTGGGCACGCCGGGCGTGAAAATCATCCGGTTTCCGCAAACAGGATAATTACCGGCAGGTGCTAGCGTCAATCCCGACAGGTACCGATATGCCGTTTTTGAGCAAGGCTTCGAAGTTTACTGCGGCCATCGGACGACCGAAGTAGTAGCCCTGACCTTCGTCGCAATTCATGCCCAAAAGTGCTGCATGCTGTTCCGCCGTTTCAACACCTTCTGCAATTACCCGCAATCTCAAGCTCTTGGCCATGCCGATCACTGCACTGACAATCGCTGCGTCATCGGGATTACTGATCATTTGATTGACAAACGATTGATCTATTTTTAACGTGTCGATAGGAAATTTGCGCAGATAACTCAAACTCGAATACCCTGTGCCGAAATCGTCGATCGCCAGTTTAACGCCCAGCTCCGATATGGCGCGCAAGGTAGCGACGGTAGTTTCGGCATCTTGCATCAGAATACTTTCCGTTAATTCAAGTTCGATGCAATCCGGCACAATCGATGCAATATCCAGAATTTCCTTGAGAATATCAAGAAAATCCGGTGCGCGAAATTCGGGGGCGGAAATATTGACCGCAACGATACATGACGGCAACTCCATTTGCTGCCAAAGCTTTGCCTGCATGCAGGCGGTACGCAATACCCAGCGGTCGATCGGTAAAATCAGGCCGCAATCTTCTGCGATGGCAATGAAATGCGAGGGCGACAGCAAGCCGCGTTGCGGATGCTGCCAGCGAATCAAGGCTTCGGCACCGACTATCCCCCCGCTCTTCAGATTGATTTTAGGCTGGTAATATAAAACGAATTCTTCTTTTTCCAGCGCCCGGCGCAAGCCGCCTTCGATGGATTGCCGCTCGACCGCGCGGGTATTCATAC
>JAJYPZ010000069.1 GCA_021794855.1 Pseudomonadota bacterium
ACATCGGATACGCCGAGCGTATTGTCCTGCAGCAGGTCGAGCAGGCCTTTTTTATCGTTATCCAGTCCAAGATTTTTCATCAGACTGGGTTTTGCGACATCGGCATCTACCAGCAATACGGTCTTGTCCATTTCCATGGAGATGCTCATTGCCAGATTGATGGCGCAGAAAGTTTTTCCTTCGCCAGGGAGTGAACTGGTAATCATGATGAGATTGCCATGCGTAATGTTCTGATCCAGCGCCTTGTTTAACAAGGGGCGCTTGATCATTCTGAATTCGTCTGCGGTTGAGGAATATTTGCCGTGCGGAGTGATGATGTTCAGGCTGCGCAACCGGTCCAGATTGATATGGATGGGGATGCCGTTTTCGGGCTGAACATCAGTCAGGGTCGGTTCGTCACGAATATCGTTGGAAGCCTGCTGCTCCGTGTGCGCCCAGGATGAAGCGGCAGCGGTAATGGCGGCAGGTTCGGTATGAAATTCGGCAAATGGTGCCGTCGCAGTTGCGGAAGTGGCTGACGCCTGTACAGAGCTTGCGTCAGCTGCCGAAAAGGAGGAGGTCGTATCGTTTTGCGGCACGGATTGTGTCGCAGTGCGGTCATTGTTTTCGGCTGCAGAGCGGCCGGACGGCTTGCTGGCGGGCAAAGGCGTGCTGAGTTTGTCGAAGGCTTTTTCTATGATGCTCATTATTATCTCCCGGCTTTATTATTATACTGCTTTGGTCACGATAAACTGCCATACCATCAGTATGCCGAAAGTCCCCATCAGCGCAAGCCACGCCGAGGAAAAGGCGAAAAGTCCTTTACGGTTTTTTAATCGCTGGGACTGGGATTTGATCAGGCTGACATTGCCGAGCACAGGCAGATCGGTGAGCAGCGCAATATCTTGTTTGTTGCGGATAGTCGGCTTGATCTGGTTGTACAGGAATGCGGCTCCGATACCCACAAGCAAGCTTGCCAGCAAAGCCAGTGACATGAGCAACGGCCGGTTGGGGAAGGCCGGGTACAGCGGTACGCGAGGCGGATCTATGATCTTGAAATCCACAATGTCGGTTTTGGCATCCAGCTCGCCGGAAAGTTTGGCCGATTCCAGCCGTGCAAGCAGTACGTCGTAATTCTTTTTGTAAGTGTCGTAGTTACGCGTAAGCGCGGTGTATTGTTCTTCCACTTCTGGAATCTTGTTTGCCGCTGCCTTGAGCTGGGCATAACGACTCTGGTAATCTCCCAGTCTCCCTTGCAGGGAGGCGACATCGGCATCGGCATCGGCTTCGGCCAGATTGAGATTCTGGTAGTACGTGTTTTGCGACAAGCCCGCAGAAGGTTTATGTTGCATCGCGTCCTTTTTCTTGATGGCTTCAAGGCTGGCAATAACTCTTTTGGTCGCGACGATGTCGGGATAATCTTCCGTATAAGTCAGACGCAGTTTATCCAGATTTTTCTTGAAGCTTTCAATCCGCGCATCGACTTCGGGAGTTGTGCTGATCGAAGTGTCGGAAAGGACGGTCGGATCGTCGCCGGAGAGCTGACGCTTAAACGAATCGCGTTTGTTTTTGGCTTCCAGTAGCGCCATTTCGGTTTGGCTTATCTGGTCCTGGATCGTGGATAATTCCGTGTAATAGTCTTTGCCTTCTTCGCCGGGTAAATAGCCGATATTCTGACGCTTGAAGTCTTTTAATGCGCTTTCGGCGGCTATCAGCTTGGTCTCGTAATCCTTGAGTTGGCCTTCGATGAATTTTTGCGATGACGAAATATCTTTACGGTTGCTGCCCAAGCCGTTATCGACAAAGATAGTCAGCAGGGCTTGCACAACCTTTTTGGCAATGACGGGATTGCGATTTTGGTAATTGATGGTGTAAATGTTTTTGGAACCCGAGCCCTGCAATGTGATTCCGGTTTCCAAACTGTTGATAAGCTTTTCCTGCGCCGCGGGGTTCTTTGCGCTAAGGTCAAGATCAGTCATTCTCGCAACCTTTTCCAGGTTGGGGCGATTGATGATCGTGCTTGCCATAATGCCAATTTCTTCATTGGTATTGGGTTGCACCGTAAGTCCCGCCAACAGGGGTTTAAGCGGAGACTGGGTATCGACGTAAACCCTCGCAGAGGCCTGGAAACGGTCCGGGATATAAAAAATATAAGTCCAGGCAGCGATCGACAGAATCCAGGTAACAATCAGCACAGTCCAGCGACGTTGCCAGATTGCTACCGCATGTCCCATGATTTGTTCAAAAATTTCATGCATGGCTTATGCTTTCTAAATATGTGGCGTTTAAAAAAAACTATGCAATCGTTTATATGCCGCTGCAAGGGTGTTCATTAATTACAGCTTAAAAATAACTTTCAGGAATAATGAGTATGTCGCCCGGCAGCATCGGTACGTTGGCGGAAATGTCGCCGTCACGCATCAAATCTTGCAGTCTTACTCTGAGTTGCAATTCCTGGCCATTGATTTTTCGGATGATTTTCGAACGGTTGCCAGCCGCGAAATCCGTAATGCCGCCTACTGCGATCATGACATCCATAATGCTCATATTTTCGCGGTATTGTAATGTCTGGGGTTTGGCGGCCTGTCCGATGACTCGTATCTGCTGGCTGTACGGACCCACAAAGCCCATCACAATGACAGTGACTACTGGGTCCTGTATGTATTTGGCAAGCGAATGTTCGAGATCTTTGGCTAAAACAGAAGGCGTTTTCCCGGCTGCCTGCATGTCGGAAACCAGTGGAGTGGATATTTTGCCGTCGGGGCGCACGGGGATGATTTCCGAGAGTTCCGGATTATGCCAGACAACGATATTGACGTTGTCGCCCGGTCCTATTATGTAATGGTAATCGCTGATTTGTTTTACCGTTTTTGGTGCGGGCTTTAACCCGCTTCCCGCACAACCGCCTAGCGTAAATGCCAGCAGGGTTAACAGAACAAACGTGCTTGTAAAGCGGCTAATCGTGGATTTCAAAATGAGTACCCCTGTATTTTTATGGTCTGTTTCAACTAAATTTATTCGAGTGCTAACGCATTCATTATTTTGTATTTTGTCAGTATTCCTGTAAGCCTGTTTGCAGTATTGCCATCGGTGCGGCCGGCAATTGCGATGGACAGAAAGTTATGGCAAAACCAAAATTCATGCCTATTCATCAAGTTTTATACTGCTTTGAGCGGATATCTTACAGATCGAAGACGATAGATATTCACGCTGATGTATTGTCCGGTTTGCGCTAGTCCTTCAGAGGATGGTTCAGTCCTGAAGCTTTTAAGCGTCCGATATTTTCTTTACGTCCCCTCAAGGATAAGTCGATAGCAAAATTCTGGTAGTCTGGCATGTTCGGGCAAATCTCGATTTATCTATCTGCGGACATGTTTGCTACCAAATCCAGCTTGTATCCTTGTAGGATAATTTCTGGAGCATTGTATTAACTATAAGTAATTAAGTCAAACCAAAATACCCGATTCCGGCTTTTTATTTTTTTGAGTGTCGGGGCAAAGATTTTTGATCGGATTCTAAAGTGAATGCAAGTTTTATTTTTTTTGTATGCGTGTTTATTATTTATTAAAAAACAATTGCTTATTTAGAGGTAAGTCTTGAAGCCGACAGTTTTATATCCCTGCTGATCAGAGAGTTAAGTAAATCATTTTCGGTCCGATTGGGCCGGAATTTTATCGTCAATCAGCTACTCTTGTTATGAAATGCATGTCCTATGAATTAGAAAAATAGAAATTTTGTTAAGAAAAAATCAATATATTTTATATAATTCAAATAGTTATTCTATGATTTACAAGAAATAACCGATTTTTGACTCATACAAAACTTGCCATAATGGGTGATATTGTAGGAGGATATATTCAAAAGAACTGAATTTTGGGTGAATTATAGCGATAAAGCTTAAACCGAAACTGGTACTGTTAATCATGTAAATGCTTTGTCTGGATTTCGGGCCTTGATGGTTGTGACAAAAGGATTAAAAAGTCTTAAATTCAATAAAACTACCATATAATCAAAGTGTATTGATTAAGTTTTCATTTGAAACTATTCTTGTGCCCGAAAAAGAAGTATTGTGACAGTCATTTTATGACAAGGAAGGTTTTTAAATTCCACTTGTTAAGATAGCGAAAATCGGTATAAATAATAATTTTCAATTCGAAATCCAGGGTTGGTTTTTTGAATTTTTTTAAATCAAAATCGATAAAATGCTTAAGGGCGTGACATTTCTCAGTACTTTCGATACTAATAATCCCGGCAGGGAATGGCTGTATTTATTTGCCCGGATTTGACAGCAAAGTAGGGTTAAAAATGATTAGATTATTCAGGCATTATATTTCGAGCAGGGCTTTGCTGCTTTTGATGGTGGAAATGGGAGGTTTTTTCCTGTCCATTTACGCGGGTTCCGTATTGAGGCTGGAGACGGTACACCCGCTGCTGACGGACGGTTCGCACAGCCTGCTGCTGAATGCTTCGGTCTTTACCGTGATTATGCTTTTCGCCATGATCGCATCCGGTCTTTATAATGATCTGGAGTGGGAACTGGGGATGTGGGGAATGTTGCAACGCATAGGCGCTGCCTTTTCTTTAGGCCTGGTGTTGATGATTCTGTTGTTTTATGTGTTTCCTTCTTTATTTCTGGGACGCGGATTATTTTCCATTTCATTTGTTACGTCGATCATTATCGTTATTTCATTCCGGTGGCTGATTTTTCACGGATCAAACTGGCAGGGCTTCAAACATCGCGTACTGGTGATGGGGACTGGAACCAGAGCGGCGCAAATCGAGACGCTGAGTGCCAGTCCCTCGATGCTCAAGCGTTTTTCCGTGGTGGGATATCTGGCTTATGGAGGCAATCAGCATGCGATAAGCAGCGACAGAATACTGCAATTAAAAACCAGTTTGCCCGATTTCGTGGCTGCGCACGATGTAGACGAGATCATCCTCGCTGTTCGCGACCGGCGCGGCAATTTACCGTTCAAGGATTTGCTCGAATGTAAATTGATGGGTATTAAAATTATCGAATTGTCTGCGTTTCTGGAAAGAGAAGTGGGGCAACTGAAACTGGAGTCGCTCAATGCCAGCTGGATGATCAGTTCGGACGGATTTCCGAACGGATTGGGCCGCGATCTGAACAAACGGATTTTTGATCTGATTGTGAGCAGTGCGTTACTGATATTCGCGATGCCATTCATGGTTACCGCAGCATTATTTATTTTACTCGAAACCGGAGCGCCGGTAATTTATCGTCAGGAAAGAGTGGGATTAAATAATAAGCCTTATACCATTTATAAATTTCGCAGCATGCGGCTGGATGCCGAACAGGGCGGCGTCGCCAAATGGGCATCCAAAAATGATGACCGCATTACCGCCGTCGGAAAAGTCCTGCGTACCCTCCGTATCGACGAATTGCCGCAAATTGTCAATGTATTCAAAGGGGACATGAGTTTTGTCGGGCCGCGTCCCGAGCGGCCTGTTTTTGTCGAAACCCTGACCGAAAAGATTCCCTATTATAAAGCCCGGCATACGATAAAACCCGGCATAACCGGCTGGGCACAGGTGCGCTATGCCTATGGCGCATCGCTGGAAGATGCAAAGGAGAAATTACAGTACGATCTGTATTACGTTAAAAATCACAGCCTGTTTCTGGATATTTTAATTCTGTTCCAGACTATCCAGGTCGTATTGTGGGGTAAAGGTGCGCGCTGATGTATGTCCTCTTACCAGAATCCTGCTGGCGCGCATCGAGCATGTCGGCCAGTAAATTTTATTTTCTGTCCGGTCTATGAATTTACTTGTCATCAGCTATTTGACCTCTGCGATTTCCTTTGCGTTGCTGGGATTCGGTTTGATGTTCAGGTTGAAATGGCGACAGCGCAGTTCCCGCTTGACGGCCGCGTGTCTGGTAACGGCATTATGGGGTACGGTTAATGCGCTCGGGGTTTATTTTCCTTTTTTTCATTTTATATTTGAATTGTTGGAAATCCTGCGTGATGTGTTATGGCTGATTTTTATCTGGGAAGTGTCCTCTGCCGCCGGAAAATCCCCGGCCATGGAATTCGTCGCAGCCGGTATCAGGCCGTGGATCATTTTTACAGCATTGATTGCGTTCGAGATTTATGTTCATTTCGATAAGCCGGAACCAGTCAGTCTTCTGTATCTTTCCAATATTTTTATGCACGTAGCGCTCGCCGTTTTAGGCATGGTTTCCATCGAGCAGCTATTCAGAAATACCCATCCCGAATCGAGATGGGGAATTAAATTCATGAGCATGGGCGCAGGTATCATTTTCTCCTACGACTTTTATATGTACTCTGATGCGATGCTGTTCAGGCATATCGATGCGTCATTGTGGGCCGCACGCGGATTTGTCGATGCCTTTGCTGTGCCGCTGATCCTGGTATCCGCCGTACGTAATCCACAATGGTCATTGCAGGTACGAACTTCGCGGCATGTGGTTTTCCATACCATGGCTTTGTTCGGTTCGGGCGCATATCTGCTTGTTATGGCGGCAGCAGGTTACTACATAAGAATTATAGGCGGTTCCTGGGGCGCGGTATTACAGATTGCATTTTTTTTTCGGCACTACGGTGTTATTGCTG
>JAJYPZ010000070.1 GCA_021794855.1 Pseudomonadota bacterium
GTATTATGCGAAAGAAAAAGGACTAAATCATTATCAGCCCTTTAAAAAAGAGATGAATATGCGCGCGATGGAGCGGCAAGTTATTGAATCCAGTTTGCAGCGTGCGCTCGAACGTAATGAACTGATCTTGTATTATCAACCCAAGGTGAATCTGAAAACGGGAGTGATTACTGGAGCCGAAGCTTTACTTCGGTGGCAACATCCCGAATGGGGAATGTTGCTGCCTAATATTTTTGTACCGATCGCAGAAAAGTGCGGATTAATTAACCAGATAGGTCGTTGGGTTTTGCGTGAAGCGTGTATGCAAACCCGGAAATGGGAAGCGGCTGGACTGAATCCCGGTTCCATAGCCGTCAATATTTCAGCGCTTGAATTCAGCCGTAAGGATTTTGTGGAAGAAATCAGCAATATATTGCAGGAAAGCGGTCTTGCGCCTGAATGTCTGCAATTGGAAATTACCGAAAGCGTACTGATGCGCGATGTCGAATCGAGTACGAAGGTGCTCCATCAACTGAAAAAGATGGGTGTGCAACTTGCGGTAGATGATTTTGGTACCGGATATTCCAGCCTGAGCTACCTGCATCAGTTCCCTATCGATATCCTCAAAATCGATCAGTCATTCGTTCAGGATATTGCGACCGATAAAGGTAACGGCATCATAGTCAGCGCAGTCATTGCCATGGGTAACAGTCTTGAGCAGCTAGTGGTGGCTGAAGGTGTCGAACAACAGGATCAGCTTGAGTTTCTGCAAGGCCATTCTTGCGAGGAAGGGCAGGGTTATCTATTTAGCAGACCTCTTTGCGCCGAACAATTCGCTTTACTGCTGGCGAGAGGGATAGACTGATAGTTCGGGAGGGCGGCAGGTTTCTAATCAGCTCGTGGCGAGCTTGGATCGATCGTTCTTATACTCAAGCTTAAATGCGCCTGCATAACCGGTAGCGCATATCCTCGTCTGATAATCGGCAAGGTCTATGCGACTACATGGTCTTTTTTTACGTGCTAGCTGTTCGAATGCATATTGTTTTTGTAGCTGCCGCCGAGTGCCCGAACCAGATTGACATTCGCCTGCAAACGTCGAGTACGCAGGTTGAGCGCCTGCAATTCGACATGCAGCAGTGAGGTTTGAGCGGTTACTACTTCCAGATAGTTGGTCATACCTTCCCGATACCGGTTCATGGCGATATTGAGCGTTTTGTTGGAATCCGCTATCGCCGCTTTAACTTGCTGGGATTCCTGGGCCAGTTTGTTCAGCAACGACAGATTGTCTTCCACTTCCTGAAACGCCTGCAAAACCGTAGAGCGGTAATTTGCACCGGCAATATTGAAGACGGCTTGTGCCTGATGGACGATCGCTTCGCGGCGACCTGCGTCGAATATCGTCAGAAAAGCGGTCGGGCCTATCATCCAGACGTTAGTCGGGGCAATCAGGAACGAACCTGCGGCGATGGTATCAAGCGTATCGCCACCGTCCAGCATGATGGTAGGATAAAAAGCGGCTTTGGCAACGCCGATCTGTGCATTGGCTGCATAAACGCGGCGTTCGGCAGCGGCGATGTCGGGACGGCGCTGCAGCAGTTTGCTGGGAATGCCAACCGGTACGTTCGGTAGCGCGATATTGATCACGGCGGGCGCTATGCTGAAGCTGGAAGCCGGTATTCCAACCAGACTTGCAATAGCATGTTCGTACAGGGAACGGCTTGCTGCGATGTCGGTTAACTCCGCCTTGGCGCTGTCGAGTTGCGCCTGCGCCCGGGATACGTCCAGAGCAGAGTCTGCGCCGCCTTCGAACCGGTTTTGCGTTAAAGTGAGCGCTTTGGCATATGCAGTAACTACATCGTTGAGCAATTTCGATTGAGCATCGAAATTACGCAACGCTATATAATTGTTGATCAGGTTGGCGTGCAAACTGAGTTTGACCGATTCGACATCGGCGGCGGCTGCCTGTGCCTGAGCTGTGCCGGCTGCGACTTCGTTGCGTATGCGCCCCCACAGGTCGAGCTCGTAGCTGGCTCCGATATCGCCGTACTGTTCGGTAAAATGTTGCGGCGAAGACACGCCTGGGCCGCGTCCGGCTTCGATATGCGGATGGTTATAAAACTGATAGTTTTCGGTCGCAGCGCCGCCTACCGATACGGTAGGATACAAGCTGGCCCTGGCCTGCTGCTCGTACGCGGCAGCCTGATCGTAATGCGCTACGGCTGCGGCGAGAGTGGGGTTGGCTGCATCGAGCTGTCCGACCAGCTTGTCGATCGTTTCGTCGTCATAGTTTTTCCACCAGTCGCCGCGATCAAGGTTGTCGGATGGCTGGGCCGGTTGCCAGATTCCGGCTTCTTTGTAGGATGCGGGCATCGCTACGGTCGGAACTTTGTAGGTCGGCGCCAGCGAGCATCCGGCAAACAATGGCAGGCTTAGTAACGCCAAAGTCAAACGTGCATGCTTCATGACTGGTTCCCTGCGTTATGAATACTAACTTTGTCCCCTTGCGCAATGGAATCCGAAGGGGAATCGATGATCCGATCATCCATGGTCAGTCCCGATTTTACTTCTACCGTGTTGCCCATATCCTTGCCCAGCGTAATGGACTTGAGTACAACACGATTGTCAGGACCGACGGTTGCCACTTTCAGACCATGGGTACGAAACAGCAGTGTGCTGGCTGGAATGACCAGACGATTGGCATGTGTGCCCAAGGTGAAATAAACGTCAGCATAGGCTCCAGGCAGCAATTCGCCAGTACGGTTATCCATCAGTAATTCCACGGTCATGGTGCGCGAGTTTGGGTGTATCGCTTCTGCGGTGCTTAGATAAGTAGCTGGATAAGTGTGATGAGGCCGTTCTGGGAAATGCAGGTTGGCAACCAGTCCTGGCTTGATCAGATTGGAAAAATTCTGCGGTACATCGGCATAAACACGTAATTTGTGCGTATCGGCGACCTTAAACAATACCTTGTTGGCGTCGCTGCTGCCGGTAGTAATCAAGCTGCCGATATCGGTTCTGCGGTCGGTGACAACGCCGTCGAAAGGAGCGACGATGTGATTAAATGCCTGTTGTGCGCGCAAGCTGCTGAGCGTTGCATTCGCAGCATTGACCACAGCTTGTTGCGCTTTGGCATCCTGAACTTTTTCATCGACTTCCTGGCGCGAAACGGAGTCGGTAACCAGGAGATTCTGCCAACGTTTTGCCGTAATGTTCGCCAGATCGAGCCTGGCCTTAGCTGTAGCCAGATCGGCTTCAGCGCTTCGGATTTGCTGGTCGAGTTCAGGCGTTTCTATGATTGCCATCAGTTGACCGGCTTTTACATGCGCGCCGATATCGGTATACCACATTTTCAGATAGCCGTTTACCCTGGCGTATATCGTGGCTTCATAAAAAGGCGTTACGTTGCCGGGCAATATCAGCGTCTGGTCGCTGGGACCGAATTTCGGCCTGACAATATTGACAGAAGAAATGCTGTTTTGCTCAGCTACTACCTTGAGATCCTTTTCATGATGCATGCGGCTCAGGATACCCATTGCAGCCAGGGCGGCCGCCAGTAGCAGAAGAACTATGCCCACTATGCGAATACGCCAGGATGCAGTTACGTGAGGTTGATCAGTTGACATTATTACTCTCCAGAATGAGACAAGTTATGGGTATGGGTTTGCTTGTTCTGCTTGTGTACCAGACTGAAAACAACCGGTACGAAAAGCAGTGTCGCTACGGTTGCGAACGATAGTCCGCCGATAACCGCGCGTCCCAGAGGTGCGTTCATTCCTGCGCTCAGTGCCATAGGCGCCATACCGATAATCATGGCAAGTGCCGTCATCAGCACCGGACGAAACCGGATATAGCCGGCCTCGATCGCCGCCATCATGCCGCTGTCGCCCTCGGTGAGTCGTTCTCGCGCAAAGCTTACAACCAGGATACTGTTGGCGGTCGCAACGCCCATACACATAATCGCGCCGATTAATGCCGGTACCGACAGTGTGGTATGTGTTACGAACAGCATCCAGACGATACCCGCCAGTGCGGCCGGCAAGGCGGTAATAATAACGAAGGGATCCAGCCATGACTGAAAGTTGACCACGATCAGAAGATAGATGAACACAATCGCGCCGAGCAGACCGAATACCAGGCCGGTATAGGAAGTATTCATCGCCTGAACCTGACCGCGCAGCACCACGAAAGAGCCTTTGGGCACATCTTTTTCCGTTGCCTTCAAAATCGAATTCACATCCGCTGCTACAGCGCCCAGATCCCTGTTTTCGGTGGATGCGAACAAGTCGATCGTAGGCTGTACGTCATAGTGCGATACGACCGCATCGGTTTGACGGCGGGTGATCGTTGCCAGGCTGCCGAGAATTTGCGGCACGGTGGAGTTACCCGCTGGAATCGGCACGTTTTGCAAATCGCTTAGCGTGTCGATCTTGTATTGCGGGGTTTGCACCACTAACGGATAGGAAACGCTGTTGGATGGATTTACCCAGAAATTCGGTGCGGTCTGGAAACTGCCCGATAAGGTATCGATCATGCTGACGGCAATATCGTATTGACTCAGTCCGAGTGCGCGAGCCCGGGCGCGATCAACCGTTGCGTGCAGTTCGGGTTCGTTGAACGCCTGTTGCATATGCAGATCGGCCAGACCGGAAACGCCTTTTAACCGGGTCATCAATTCGTTTGCATAAACTCGGTCTTCTTGCAGTTTGAAACCGACGATCTGCACGTCCAGCGGTGCCGGAAGACCGAAGTTCAGAATCTGGCTGACGATATCCGCAGGCAGGAATGCAAAGGTTACGCCGGGAAAGTCGCGATTCAGTTTGCGTCGTAATGCCTGTACGTAACCTTCGGTCGGATGATGGCCTTCATTGAGCGTAATCAGGATGTCGGCATCGGAAGGTCCGACCGGCGAAGAGTTGCTGTATGTCAGATTGATACCGCTGACCGGTACGCCGATGTTGTCGATGACATTGGTGATTTCTTTCGCAGGGATGGTCCGGCGTATGTCGTTTTCTATCAAATCGGTGATCCGAGCCGTATCTTCGATCCGGGTACCCATTTGAGCGCGTATATGCAATTTGATCTGGCCGGCATCGACCGCAGGGAAAAAGTTTCTACCCAGCCACGGCACCAGAGCGAAGGAAATCAGGACAAAACTCATGAAGCCGATAATGAAAATGGGCCGGTTGGATAAGGCCAGCAGCAATACGCGCTTGTAAGCCTCGCGTATCGTACTGAATACCTGTTCGAATTTGCGTTGAAACAATACGAGAGGATTTTTTGTCGGTGTCTGATGAAGAAGGGGATGGCCGTCTTCGGTCAATACCGGCGCTTCACCTTCATGCGCAGCATGCGTATGCGGCTTGAGCAGGAATTTTGCCATCGTCGGCACGAGTGTCCGCGACAAGGTAAAAGATGCGATCAGGGCGAAGATAACTGCCTCTGCAAGCGGAACGAACAGATATTTCGATACGCCCTGCAGCAGGAACATCGGTATGAATACGATACAGATCGACAGCAGGGACACGAAAGCTGGAATAACAATCTGGTTCGCGCCGTCCAAAATAGCGTTTTCAACCTGTTTGCCATGTTCCAGGTGCCAGTTTATGTTCTCGATCGTGACCGTTCCGTCGTCGACCAGAATACCGACCGCCAGTGCCAAACCACCCAGCGTCATGATATTGATGGTCTGGCCTATCGCGGATAATGCCATGATGGACGACAGAATGGCCAGCGGAATAGCGGTAATGATAATCAGCGTGGACCGCCAACTGCCGAGAAACAACAGGATCATCAGTCCGGTGAGCGCGGCCGCGGTTATACCTTCGCGGATAACTTCATTGACCGATTCCTGGACGAAACCGGATTGGTCGCCGACCAGCGCTACATTAAGCCCTTTGGGCGCGCCGGCTTCGATGCGCGGCAGCAGGGCTTTGACCGAGGCGATGATGTCCAGCGTGGAGGCCTTGCCGTTTTTCTGTATGGTGGTCAGAACCGAATGGCGGCCGTCGATCCGGACCATGTTCGTTTGCGGTGAAAACCCGTCGTAAACGTGCGCGACGTCGCGCAGATAAATGGTTGCGTTGTTGACGACCTTGATCGGCATGTCGTTCAGCTCGTCCATTACTTTCGGGCTGGCGTTCAATGTGACCTGATATTCGAAGGTGCCGAGTTTTTCCGTGCCGCCAGGCAGCAACAGATTCTGGACAGCCAGAGCATGCGTCACGTCAGCCGGAGACAGGCCTTTTTCGCGCAGGCTGTTGGGATCCAGGTCGACCTGTACCTGCCGAACTTTACCGCCGTAAGGAGAGGGAACCGCAGCGCCTTCAACCTGAGCGAGCTGGGGACGGATAAAGTTATTGGAAATGTCGAACAACTGGTTGTCGAGCAGAGTTTTACTCGATAGCGCCAATTGCAGAATCGGTACGCTCGACGCGTTATAGGTCAAGACCAGCGGCGGGGTAATACCCGGCGGCATGCCCTTTAGCACGGTTTGCGAAATGGCGGTGATCTGACTCACCGCGCCATTAATGTCTACCCCGGGGAAGAAAAAGACTTTAATGACTGCGACTCCGGCCAGCGACTGCGATTCGATA
>JAJYPZ010000071.1 GCA_021794855.1 Pseudomonadota bacterium
ATAGAACCATAACGCCGCACCCAGCAACAGCTTGCCGCCGATAAATCCCTGACTGCGCACTATCCTTTCGTAACCGGCATCGGTCAGCGACAGCTGAAACAGATAAATCGCCAGCGGCAACATCAAAAACAGGACTGCCCCGCTCAAACGCTGCAGGATGGAAATCCATCCCGGCAGCGGCAGGCGGATACGCCACAGATTCAGGTAAACGGGTGGCTTGGCAGGCATCGATTCAGGCACGAACGACTTGCTATCCGCCGACCGCTTTTGCAACGGCCGGCGGGATACGATCGATCAGACGGGGATCGAAGGGCTTGGGTAAAATATATTCCTTACCGAAGGTCAGCGCATCGAGCTTGTATGCAGCCAGCACTTCGGCCGGCACCGCTTCGCGCGCCAGTTCCGCCAGCGCATGCACCGCGGCGATCTGCATCGCAGTGGTAATGCGCTTGGCGCGCGCATCGAGCGCGCCGCGAAAAATAAATGGAAATCCGAGCACATTATTGACCTGATTGGGATAATCCGAACGACCGGTGGCCATGATCAGATCGTCGCGTACGGCATGCGCGTCCGCTGGCAAAATTTCCGGATCGGGGTTCGCCAGCGCGAACACGATCGGCTTATCCGCCATACTCGCGATCATTTCCTGCGACACCAGATTTGCGCCCGACACGCCGATAAACACGTCGGCGCCGGTCAGCGCATCGCTTAAACTGCGCAAATCCGTTTTTCGGGCAAAGGCCAGCTTATAACTATTCAGATCGGTACGCTGGTGATGGATTACGCCGCGGCTGTCGACCAGCACGATATTATCTGCCTGCGCTCCCATCGCCATCAGCAGACGCATCGAAGCAAGTCCCGCCGCACCGGCGCCGAGACAGACGATTTTCGCCTCGGCCAGCAGCTTGCCCTGAATATGCAGCGCATTAATCAGCCCCGCACAAACGATGACTGCCGTTCCATGCTGGTCGTCATGAAAAACCGGAATGTCCAGGCGCTCAGACAATGCCTTCTCTATTTCAAAACAATGCGGTGCAGCAATGTCTTCAAGGTTTATGCCACCGAAAGTCGGGGCAATATTAACGACGGTTTCTATAAAAGCTTCTACACTGGGCGCCTGGATTTCGATATCGAATACGTCGATCCCGGCAAAACGTTTGAACAATATGCCCTTCCCTTCCATCACCGGCTTGGACGCCAGCGGTCCGAGATCGCCCAAGCCCAGAATCGCGCTGCCGTCGGTAATGACCGCAACCAGATTGCCTTTATTGGTATAGCGATAGGCGTTCTCCGGATTTTCGGCGATGGCGCGTACCGGTTCTGCGACTCCCGGACTATACGCCAGAGCCAGATCTTCAGCCGTTTCGCATGGTTTCGACGATTCCACCGACATTTTTCCTGGCTTAGGAAACTCGTGATAATCAAGAGCTTGCTGCTTAAATTTAATCATAATTATTCAATAAAATCGGTATTTAATATCAATCGGCATTCAATATGCTCATCACCCGCGCAAACAGATCGGTACGCGCGGCCTCCGGCGCATGCTTGATCGCGCCGGTCCAGATCGGAAAAAGACTCAGTTCTTCCCGTTGCTCGTGCTTGGACAGATAACCCGCCAGAATCGCCAGCAAAGGAGAAATACTGGCCGGCGCGGCATCGGCTTCTTCGTAACTCGCCGCAATCATCGCAGACTGAGTCATTATTTCATGGTGTTCGCTCATCATCGCCGCTGTCGGGTCCTGCCCTGTTGCATTCGGCGGAGTGCGTATCGCTTTCGCCAGTATCTCGTGCTCTACCGCCAGATGCCGTTCCAGTGCGGCAGTAAAAGCCTGCATCATGGCCTGGGCATCGGCCAGATGATTGCGATCGGTCAAATGGATGATTTGAGAAAACATGGCGTCGAGCCGTTTGTGATCGCGTTTCAATGCATCGAGCACGTCGACGGGAGGCACATCTTCGGCGCGATGAATCACCGCCAGCCAGTTACCTTCTTCGGTACGGCTTACTTCCCAGCGCAAATTGTTGCGCAGTTGCAGATTCAGGCTGTGCAATACGATCGCCGGATCGTCGGCAAACAGCAAATGCATCGCCGTGCCGCGCGGCATATCCTTGATTTCATAGAAAACCGCCGTCTGTAAATGACTGGCGGCGGTTTTCGTCAAATCACAAATTTCTTCATTCATATCAAAACCCGAACATATGATCCATGCTGAATGCAATATCCCCGTTTAAGGTGCCATGATAACCGAATAAGCGGCAAGTCAGATCGCGGATGATGATATAGGCGCCGTCGCCTGTGCGCTGCCGGGTAGCGGCGTCGAACCCCTCGCTGTAGCGCCAGTGCAGCGAACCGCTGCAAGGAATCCGTACCGACGTCTGGGCAATCTCTTTGCCGGTCCGGTCGAATAATATGAAACGGGTATCCGATTGCGCATGCCAGGGCGTAGATGCCGGATAAATGAGATGACAGAACGTATCCAGCGGCGCATCGCCGAGGCGCAGAAATAATCGCGTGCTCAAGCCAGGCGGCGCAGCGGCGTAGGATTGCGGTTCGTTTTTATAAGTCAGGACGGTATTGTAGATATGCGCGCCGAAACTGCTGTCTGCAATGTGCCCGCTCGAGCGCTGCGTATAGCGGAACAAACCGTGCAGCCACCCGTCGGCGCGGCCGCCGGCGCTGAAATCGTAAACCAGCTCGACATGACCCGTGCCGCTGGGCAGACTCGCGCCCTGCTCCGCCAATATCGCATTGATATCGAGCGCTATACTGGCACGTCGGAGCAGGCAGCCGAAAGTATGTCGCGCCACTTCTGTTCCGCTGGCGTCGTAAAAAATCGCCGCGACCGGCAAATCGTGCTGGGCGGTAGACATCGGCGTAGGCTGGATGATGCTGCGCCATTGTTCGACCGGCATGATAGGAGCGGGCAGAATATAGGATTTTCCCATCAATGCGGTCAAACCGGGTATTGCATCGTCGGCGACGAGATCGTTGCGTTCCACGTTGACGTGAGCGATGCGGCTGCGACCGTTTTTGACGTGGACTTCATACCGCGGCCGGACGAAGTAGCGACCTGCCTGCACTTCCATCTGTTGCGGCCAGCGCGCTTCCGGAAACAGCGCACCGACATCGAGCGGATAACTCGCAAACGGCGCAATCGTCTTCGGCACGTAACGCACTTCGCCGGAACCCATCAAATTAATCCCGATTGCGTTAGCCGGTATGGCCACCGGATGGCTGTTCTGTATCCACATAACGACGGTTTCATCGTCGTCCGGCGCCGGTAATCCGGCAAACAGATCGGAGGGCCACGCATTGGCGTCGTGGGTGCAGGACAGCACGGTCTCGTCGTCGCCGTAGATATCCAGCGCATATTTCACGATATCGTGACGCGCCACCCCGAGTATGTGTATAAACAGGGACGCGGTAAATTCGCCCAGACCGAAGCGCTCGCGGATTTCTTTACTGTCGATAATCAGGCTTGCGCCCGGCGTGGCGATCTTGTCCTCCCATTGCGCCAGCACGGCGCCCGATTCGGCGAACAGACGGCACCAGACGCGAGGCGGCGTTTTCGCGCCCAGCCCCGACCAGTAATCGCAGGTCACAATACGCGTATGCTGACCGTCCTGATCGCGAAAAAAACCGAAATTGGTCGCAAAATTCAAAGTGTCCAGATAATATTTCGGATTGGTCAGCATAGCATCCGGCAAACGCAATCCATCGAGACTTATCATCTCCATTCCGGCCGGGACGAGATGACGGATTTGCTGAATCAGACGATCTGCGTCAAACGCCGCGACGAGCAGAATTGCCGCCTTCGATTCGGGTAAACGGGTAATTGCCGAGACCGGATGGCCGAGAAGGGTTTTACCGATATCCTCGATCCGTTGCACAAACACTCCGGTAATATCCATGTCGTCGAGCGCATAAAATTCGTGCAAGCCTGACGCCATGCCCAGAGGATCGTATATCGCCACCTTGCCTGCGGCCTTCAGCCGCGCGTACAGTTCGGCAGCTTTGACGGCAGTCAGAGGATGCCCGAGCGCCTTGAAAAAACTGTTGCCTCCTTTGGCATTGCTGAACGTCTCGATTTTTAAAGCCATATTATTTTCCCAAGACCCGTTAATAAATCATACAGATTACGACTGCACCGTTACAGGAATGAAATCCGAATCGGAGCCGATACGCCGGTCAGACATCAATATCCAAGCGTTGCCTGATCGAAATGGCCGCTTGCCGGGTTTCGTCCAGCGGCGGATAGTCCCATTGATCAAGTTCGCCGGCAAACGGGCGTGTGCAGCCCCGCAATTGCAACTGGCGATGAAAATCCTCGAATTTCCCCCCGCCGCCGGTCAAACCGTCGACGTACACCGGCTTTCCGGTATAGCAGGCTTCCGAAGCCATATTCACGGAATCGGCAGTAACGATCAAATAATCCGCTAACGCCAGATATGCAAAATACGGATTGTCGCCGCGGCCGTCCCAGATGATGGCCGAATAAGACTTAAGCCGTTCCCGAAGTATTTCCGTCACCGCAGGCGCAGTCCGCCGCGAAGGGGTTATTAGCACGCTGCCGCCCTCTTTATCCAGTGCGTGTGTCAATTTATCCGCCAGACGGTGCGCGTACGCCTCGTCGATCGTGTAACGCGGATTGGTGCCTCCGAGTAATACGCCGACCAGAGGCCGGGGCAATGACGAGAACGCCGTTGCAAACTGTTGCGCTCCGCTTTCAAGCCTGGCTTGCGTAACCCGATTCACCGCACCCAGAGTTTCAATAACGTTACGACCGCGACATCGATCGTGTACCGGCGCAACGATAACATCGAAATGTCGCAACGAAACGCGCGGATTCTGGATGCGTATATTCAGAGTACGACCGGAACTTGCCCGTTTGATCGCAATCGACACGGCTACATTTAATCGCCCGGTACCAATGACCGCGTCGGGCCACGGCGGTTCTAAAGAATCGCTGCCTGCGCCCAGAAAGCGCAAAGGATCCAGCCAGAGGCCGGGCGGCAGATATTTCCACGGCGCAACGACCTCGATCTTTTTGATCGTATAATCCAGACCCAACGCTTCCGCCAAGCCGAGCGACTGATTATCCATACCGGTCACGCCGTTGGACAAAATCCACGCACTACGCAAAGACATCCGGTATTAACCCGTATAACCCGAATTACCGAACAGGCCTTTAAAAAAAGCCGATACGCCATGACGATTCTGTTCGCGGCGCTTGACGGCTTCGCTAACTACCCAGTTTAATTGCAAAGCGCGCCGTGCGCCGACAAAGGGCTTATGACCATGCCACGAACTATCGCTGCGGCGAAATGCAAGCAAAGTCCCCATACTGGGTTCGACTTCCTCGACAAAATCTTCAAGATCGCTGCCCGAGCGTAAAATACGCAGCCGCCCTCCGCTATCCTGCCAGGTTTCATTAAAATAAATCAGCACGGTAATTATTTTGGTTTTGCTGTCGGTATGGATGCGCCCGTCGGTTTCGTCGGTACGACCGCGGACGGTAATCATGGTCGGCCGTCCGGTCAGATCGACACCGAATTTCCGTTCCACCGCATGACGAAACGCCGGACCTTCGAGTTCGCGCATCAGCGCTATGAATGCTTCGCCGCATTGCATGGTATCGACCGGAAAACTGCCTGCCTGTTTTACATCGGGAAAATCCCTGCTAATGGCCGGAATGGCTTCCGGCCGGATAAAACCCGGCATTAGCAGATAGTCGTAAGGCGACTTGTTCAGTTCGACGGCCTCGAACGCAGTTAAATTCAAAAAGGATTGGGTATCTGCTTGAGTTTGCACAGTATCGGTATACATTGCGGACGACCTAATCTTAAATCTGCAAATGCCTAGTCTAACGTTTTTCGCTCTCGAGATAAAGCAGCGACAAAAAATTGTAACAAAAATGTCAGTCCATGCCTTGAAATGGCTCCGCTTATCCCCATCTCTTGGGAAATTTCACAGAAGGAGCTTCCAATGCCGACAGAAACCCAAAACGCAGAACCAGACGATTTAACCCCCGAAACCGAAAATACGGCAGAATCCAGTCCCAGCGTCGAGCAGGCGCTCAAACAGGCCGAACTGCTCGCCCAGGAACATCACGATGCCTGGTTGCGCGCCAAAGCCGAATCCGACAACATCCGCAAACGCGCACAGCTCGACATCGCCAATGCGCATAAATTCGCCATCGAGAACTTTGCGACGGAATTGCTGGCCGTAAAAGACAGCCTGGAAGCCGCGCTCAATAGCGACGCTCCGAGCATGGAGAATCTTAAAAGCGGCGTAGAATTAACTCTCAAACAATTATCCAGCGCCTTCGAAAAATCCAGTCTGGATGAAATCAACCCTGCCGGAGAAAAATTCGACCCGCATAAACATCAGGCGATCAGCATGATTGAAAGCAATGCCGAAAGCAATACGGTTGTCGCCGTACTGCAAAAAGGCTACCAGTTGCATGACCGCGTAATCCGGCCGGCATTGGTTACGGTGTCCAAATCTAAATAAGCGTAATGAAAATGCAGTGCGCATCTTGAAATAACAAAATCCAGCCAT
>JAJYPZ010000072.1 GCA_021794855.1 Pseudomonadota bacterium
GCGCGTCGCGAAATCCATCTCGTTATAATCAGGACAACCGCCGAGGATGTCGTTGACATGACTGACCTGTTCGACGAAAGTAGCCCAGTCGAAAGCGGAAAGCAGACGCATGCTGGTGATAATGTTGCGTACCGAAACATTCGCCGCTGCTTGAGCGCTATGCTCGATCAGCACGATATCTTCGGCATTCGTCCCTTGTTTTTCCAGCCGCTCGTCCAGCCACTGAAGTATTGGCGTCACCTGGGGATCCTGATAGCGCAGACGTTGCACCAACTGGACGGCGAATGCCGGCAACAGGGCTTCATCGCCCAGATGCTCTAACTGTACTGCTCCGACGCCTTCCAATCCCAATATGGCGTCCGCCAGATCGTCCGCTTTTTTTCGCGCCATCTGCGAACCCACTATCCGAACCGCCATCCGTCGCAGATTTTCCACCAGTACGACGCGCAAGGTAATGGCAACAGCCCATAATTCGCCCATGGTCAAAGGCTGCACACGTTGATAGGCACGAACGTAGCGATACAGTAATTCGGGTTCGAAGCGGCTGTCCGTATGGGCAACCAGTCCCCGCATCATCCCGTAAATGCGCGGATATCCCGCAAGATCGCCTGACTCCAGCTTGGGCAATTCCTTATAGTATTCGGGAGGCAAATGATCCCGGATATCGCGCAATTGCTCGTCGACAATATAGAAATTATCGATAAGCCATTCCGCTGCCGGAGTAATTGCCCGCTGCAAACGAATCGTTTCCGCAATTTCACGATACGCCGCCAATAATACGCGACCGTTCTGTTCGACTCTGGGCGCGAGCTTGCGCCCATGCGAAGGACGTTTCGTTACGCGCTGTCCGGCTGCCAGCGACTGCGCATATTGTTCCAGACGCTCGGCACTATAAATTTCGGCACGGATAGGTTCTTCAAATTCGCTAAAACTAGCCAGAATAGCTGTCGAACTATCGACAAAACGTAGGGTCCAATCCAATTTCAAGCGTTTCTCCAAATTCTCGACCGACCAGGATACCGCCCAGCCAATCTGTCAAAATATTTACATAACCGGGAACCAGGACAGATAATCATCAAATGCTTATTACCAGGCGATAACACAGCGTTGCGTTCGCCTCGGCATGAAAGAACCAAAACTGCAGGATTATTGTAATCGATGCTACTCTTGTAGGACTATTACCGTCAACATAAACGGAATTTTGGGAAGATTCCGAAGCAAAACTGCAGGAATGAAATTTTTATTCTCAATGTCGGTATAATTTATTACAATTAGCGTCATGATTGCGAATAGCTCTTATTTGCAGCAACTCTAACACCAATTTCATGACATCAACTGCAAATATGTCCGAGGACCTTTCATGAATCGCATATCGTCGGCTAACGTCCACAAGCTCGGCCCGCTGCAAATCCTGTTACTGGCCATTCCGTGCGTTGCCGTACTCATCGTACCGTTTTATAACCGGATAGAACCTGCGCTGTTCGGCATTCCTTTTTTGTATTGGTGGCTGGGCATATGGGCGCCCTTGAGCAGTTTGTTTATCGCACTTGCGTATAAAACCTCGTCGCGCGCTACCCTGAAATAATCATGAATATGACTGCCAGTATTATTTTCGTTGGCCTGTTCGTATTTATCGCCCTGCTCGGATTCGCCGCTTCGCGCTGGCAAAGCGGCGATCTCTCGCAACTGCACGAATGGGGCCTGGGCGGCCGCCGCTTCGGGGCCTGGATATCCTGGTTCCTGATCGGCGGAGACCTTTATACCGCTTACACCTTCATTGCCGTGCCGGCGCTGGTATTCAGCGTCGGCGCGTTCGGATTCTTCGCGATACCCTTTACCGTGCTGGCCTATCCGCTGACATTCTCGCTATTGCCGCGTCTGTGGGCGGTATCGCAACGGCATAACTTCATCACCGCATCCGATTTTGTGCGCTCGCGCTTCGACAGCCCCAGCCTGGCGCTCGTCATCGCCGTTACCGGCATCGTCGCCACCATGCCGTATATCGCTTTGCAACTGGTCGGCATCCAGGTCGTCATCGGCGCGCTGGGCTTTCCTAGCCACGGCTGGGCGGCCGATTTGCCCTTGACCATCGCCTTCATCGTGCTCGCCGTATTCACTTACACCAGCGGCTTGCGCGCACCTGCCGTCATTGCCGTCGTCAAGGACTTGCTGGTTTACGTCACGGTCATTGCGGTGATGATCGTCGTACCGATGAAAATGGGCGGCATGCACGCCATATTCGCCGCGATACCCCAGAGCAAACTGCTGCTAACGCCGCCCGACGGCAATAGTTTCGGCCAGTATTCCTCGTTCATTACGCTGGCGCTCGGTTCGGCCTTTGCCGTCATGCTCTACCCGCACGCGCTGACCGCGCTGTTAAGCGCCCGTAGCTCGGACACCTTGCGGCGCAACTGGATATTCCTGCCGGCGTATTCGCTCATGCTCGGATTTATCGCGCTGATGGGCTACTTCGCCTTTTCTGCGGGACTGGACAAGCTGCCGGAATTCAAATCCTATTTCGCTACTTATCACGCGCAATTCGCCGTACCGGGCTTGCTGCTGCATTTTTTCCCGCCGTGGTTCGTCGGCATCGGCTTCGCCGCCGTAGCGATCGGCGCGCTGGTGCCCGCAGCGATCATGTCGATCGCCGCCGCCAACCTGTTCACCCGCAATATCTACAAGGAATATATCAATCCGGATTGCACCGATGCGCAGGAATCGGGCATGGCCAAACTGATTTCCTTGCTGGTGAAATTCGGCGCGCTGCTCTTCATCGTGCTGATACCGCAGCAATACGCCATCAATCTGCAATTGCTGGGCGGCATACTCACCCTGCAAATCCTGCCCTCGATAGCAACCGGCCTCTATACCCGCTGGTTCGACGGCAAAGCCCTGCTGCTGGGCTGGGCCGCAGGCGTCGGGTACGGCGCCTGGATGGTATCGACCTTAAGCTTCAAAGGCAGCGTCTACAACCTGCATGTGTTCGGCTACACCATCGCCGGTTACGCCGGATTTTATGCGTTGCTGCTAAATCTGACCGTCGCCGTCATTGCCACTGCCGTCATCCGGGCGGCGGGGCTGGATTCGAAGGGGGATGGGACTCTAGCGGCGGATTATGTAAGCTGAATAATTCTGTAAACGACCCATTGCCGATGCGCATCGGTTGAAAGGTGATCGGAGATTTTGGTTTCATCGGCCGGCAACCAGCTTTCCAGTTCCTGTCATCCGTTAATTCTACGGGGTTTGTGCGTTGCAAATATTTTTACGCATCAATCTCAACAAAATTACTAATTTTGACTTCCCCGTCGGGGAAATGGGCGACAATCTCCAATGTCCCTCCCATTGCCTCAATATGGCTGCGCAGGGTTGAAAGGTACATGTCTGTCCGTTTTTCGAGTTTGGCGATAGCGGGTTGTTGTACATGCAATAGCTCCGCCAGCTTCTTTTGTGACAATCCTCGTGCCTGGCGTAATTCGTTGAGCGGCATCTCGGCAAGCATAACCTTGGCCAGACTTGCTGAACGCGCCTGAGATTCAGGCGACATGGTCGCGCGAAGTTGTGAAAATTGCTTAGCCATTATCCAATCCTTCCTTTCTTAATTGTTTAATATGTTCGTCATACAATCGCTCGGCAACAGGGATATTGGTGTCATACCAGCGATCACTGCCCGTTTTATCACCACCAATAAGCAAAATAGCAGTTCGCCGTGGATCAAACGCATACAGAGTACGCAATGGCCGTCCATCATGCTTTGTGCGTAATTCACGCATGTGCCCATGTTTGGTGTTATTGATGCCGCTGCTATGCGGAAAGCCTAAATTTGGACCTCGTTCTTCCAGCAAGCGAACTGAGGCATCGAGTGATACTTGTTCCTCTTCGGACAAGCTACCCCACCAACTGCCAAACTCATCAGTGTATTCGACATTCCAACTCATGCGCTAAAGTATAACCCCGATAAAAAATTCCTTCAATGGAATGTATGGGAAATATCTGGTGCCATGTATCAAATATCGGTGTTGGGACAGAGCCCGACTCTGATTATTGGATGGAAGAGGGGTTAACATGCGCGAGGATCCCGAATGAGCAGCGGTTCAGTGAGCGAGTGCCGAAGAAGAGCCATAGTGGTTTCGCGCAGGTATTTACGGGCGGTCTCGGCATGTCCGAGTAGGGCAAGGTTACTTTTGAAGTCGGGTTTTGATCCATGCGCGAGGTTGCTCCGATAGTCATATAATTTGCTCCATAAGGTCGTTAAACATGACAAAAGCTCTTTCCATCCAAGTGGCATACTTTTTTTCTCTTTATTCTCCTGCGAATATATTCATTAATCGTTTCCGGTCCATTCAGGAAGTGGCAACACTGTCTCTGCTGCTATCTGGCAATTGAAAATATCCCTTTCCGCAATTTTTTCTCGAATGAATTACATTGCTTCCTCATCCGACATGATCTGAACAATGTCACGAAATTTGCCCGATCGCCGAGAATGCCCCCTGGGCTGGCTTTTGAGTAGCCATCGCGGGTGATCAATATGGCGTGAAAGTGAACTGCATCTCAAACAATCATGATATCGTTAATTTGGTTCGAGGTCAGTTCTCCATCTGGAAAAAGAGCATTCTTTATGCGTTGAAACATTGGTGCATCTTGATCAATGTCGGTAAGAGTATAAATTTTGGCATTCGCTTTTCTGATACGCCAAGCATTATTTCCATTGCGCGCCTCCTGATAGCCGGTGTTCGGATATTGATCAGGATGACCTTATCGGCGAGCCATCGTTCGATCTGATTCATCGAATCCAGTTTTTGTCTGGCATTGATATGGAATATGCCAACACCAAGCAGGCGGGATTCAAACTGAATTTGCGAGATTTCCACGTCGTCTCTATATTTTCTGGGCTCCCACAAATCCCGCTTTCCCTTGCCAATAAAGCCCGTATATTGTAGAATGGCGACGAAAATTCTTATTTAAAATACAATATGCTAGGCACAATTCCCCAGGACTTTTACAACGAAATCGCGGAATTAATGATTGAAAGCCTGAATCTCGAAGTCACGCTCGCCGATATCGATCCGGATGCGCCTTTATACAACGAGGGGCTAGGGCTGGATTCGATAGACGTCCTCGAAATAGCGCTGGTTGTCTCCAAGCGGTACGGCCTGCAATTGCGCGCGGACGACGCCAACAATCAGCATATTTTCGGCTCTCTGCGCAATCTGGCCGACCACATCGCGGCGCAGCGCACCCGCTGATGTCTCCTGCCGCTCGTACGCTGAGCGGGTTCGGCGTCGCGGCTGCGATGTTCGGTTACGCCTTGCTCGCCAATTACACCAATCAATCCGGGAATGCGCCATTAGGCGTAGCCGTTGCCCTGGCCCCTTTACTTCTGGCGTTATTGCTGTTCGCCGGCCGATCGTCGCACCGGCTGCTCATGCTGTCGTTAATCACCATCGCGGGAACCGCAGCCATACTGGCGTGGCCCCTGCTGAAGCGGCACTACGGCTGGATATACTGGATGGAACACGAGGCTTTGCAACTGACTTTGTTTGCGACGTTCGCCCGTACCCTGTTCGCCGGCCGCCAGCCCCTGTGCGCCCGTTACGCAGAAATCATGCACGGTTCCCTGAACGAAGCCCATAGGCGTTATGCCCGCTCCGTCACGGTTGCTTGGGCGGTATTTTTCGGCATCATGATCGCCGTATCGACCAGCCTGTTTTTCCTGTTTCCATTGGGAATCTGGTCGATATTTTCCAACTTTGTTTTCCTGCCGCTGGTAGCACTCATGTTTATCGCCGAATTTGCGATCCGTAAACGCGTGCTGACCGACGTAGAACATACCGGCGTAATGGAAACAGTACGCACCTACCGGAAAATGCCGGGACAACTTCGTTAGTCCGGTTATAGATTATGCCCGATACTCCATTATTGTCGCATACCGCACCCGATCAAATCCTCGCCTGGCAACACGGCAAGCCTGTCACCGTCCGGCAATTTCTGGATGACGTTTATCATCTGGCTGGCCATTTGCCCGCCGCAGCGCATATCCTGAATCTGTGCAGCGATCGCTATCATTTTGCCGTCGGGCTGGCTGCGTCGATAATACGAAAAAAAACCAGCCTGCTGCCGCCTTCTCTGGACCCGGCGAGGATCGATCAGCTCAAACAATATGCTCCCGATCTGTTCTGCCTGTGCGATAGCGGAGATTCTGCGCTGGATTTACCGCAATTCCGCTATTTGCCTGCGCCGGAAATTTCCGAAGTATGTCGGCCGATCCCCGAAGCCGATAACGATTTATGCATCGCGGTCGTCTTTACCTCGGGAACGACCGGCTTGCCGCAGGCGCACCGCAAAACCTGGGGGGTGCTCGCGCACAGCGCCAAAGCGGAAGCCGAACGCCTGGGGCTGTACGACGACAGGCATTACGTCTTGCTCGGCACTGTGCCGCCGCAACATATGTACGGCCTGGAATCGACGATTATCATGGCGTGGCAAAGCGGCAACGCGCTTTGCCACGCTCATCCGTTTTATCCGGCCGATATCGCGCAAGCACTCGCG
>JAJYPZ010000073.1 GCA_021794855.1 Pseudomonadota bacterium
AAACATCAGTCGGCCTGGGAAACCATTGCATTGCCGGTATTGTTGCCGCCGATGGCTATCGTTTTGAAACGCGAATTATTGAAAATTCCGTTTTTCGGCTGGGGTATGGCAATGCTGTCTCCGATTGCTATTGATCGCGGAGACGGACGCGCGGCATTAAGGCAGATCGCCGATCAGGGCAGGCAGCGTCTGGCTGACGGTATGGGTGTACTGATTTTTCCGGAAGGAACCCGCATTGCGATGGGCGAAACCGGAAAGTACGGAATAGGCGGGGCCTGGCTTGCGACCCACGTTACTTCTGTGGTTGTGCCGGTTGCGCACAATGCGGGTAGAGTCTGGCCTAAAAATGCGTTTCTCAAGCGTCCTGGCTTGATTACGGTTAGTATCGGTCCGGTTATTGACCCTGCGGGATTGAAGCCGGATATGCTGAATCAGCGCGTGCAGGAATGGATAGAAACCGAAATGTTGCGTTTGCATGAATACGAGACCATTACAACGGACCGATGAGTCCAAATGCCTTGTCATGGAAGGCGTGGAACGAAACTATCGGCTTAAGCGCAGCACCTTGCGCCGCACGCTGGCACTGAGCGTCGGGGCTCAGGGACTGGTCGTCTACGCGCCGTGGGCCTTGCCCGTATGCCGGGTGGAAAAATTCATGCTGGATCATGCCGCCTGGGTAGCGAAAAAACTGGCGGGGCAAGACGATTACGCCCTGCCGCGATTGGGATGGCGGGACGGAATCCGTTTACGCGTACTGGGAGAAACCGTTACCCTGCGGCTGCGCGAGGATGTTCCGTCTATAGTAATGAAAGACAAGGTTTTATACTTCCCGGTCCACGCAGTAAACAGTATTCAGTCCACGGTGATTGCCTGGTATCAAAGAACGGCTTTGTCCTATTTTCACGAGCGTTTGACACGGTTTTCCGAATTGCTGACGCGCCAGCCGGCTGCGTTGAAATTATCCAGTGCCAGCAGTCGCTGGGGCAGTTGTACGAAAGCGGGCGTAATTCGCGTAAACTGGCGTTTATTGCAGGCCAGTCGGGCTGAAGCGGATTATGTTCTGGCGCACGAGCTGGCGCATTTGACTCACATGAATCATTCCCCGGCTTTTTGGCGGGAAGTGGCGCGGCTATATCCCGGCTATGATGAAGCACGGGCGCTATTGCGCATGCAGGGCCATCATTACTTGCAGATTTCGTTGTGATGGCTTTCTTTGCGACCGATTTCCGGAAAGCGGTCTGATGCACATCGAAGCTAGTTTATTTAGAAATTTCCGTTCATTCGTTGGAGGGAGCCGGGTAATACTGAACCTTTGCAGTCTAACGTTTTCCAATCTTTAACATTTATCTGGATCACACTATGCGTCCTTCCGTTTTATGTACCGCAATAATTGCCGCAAGTTGTTTTTTTGCTACTGCGACCGTTCTCGCTGCGCCGGCACAAACCCCCCAGGCGGACAATAAAGTCCCTGCGCCGACCGCTGCGGCGATTGGATCCAAATCATCCGGTGCCGAGCAAGTATTGCCTAAACTGAAACTGACCGATCAGATACTGTATCAATATCTGGTTGCGGAGATCGCTTTGCAGCGCGGGGATCTGGCTTTGGCCAGCGACGCCTATCTTGATCTGGCGAAGGACACGCGCGATCCGCGCATAGCCAAACGCGCAACGGAAGTGGCGATTTATGCGCAGCGGGGACATGCCGCAGAGACTGCGTCCAAATTATGGCTGGAACTGGATCCGCAGTCGATGAATGCGCGTCAGGCTTTAGTGGCGATCATGCTCAGCAGCAACAAGCCGGATTATGCCTTGCCGTACCTCAAACAATTGCTGAGCGCCCACCCTGAAAACGCGGGAGCCGAATTCATGCAATTGGGCGTCATGCTAAGTAATCAGCCGGACAAGGCGGCGAACTTGAAACTGGTGCAAAGTCTCGCCCAGGCTTATCCCGATTTGCCCGAAGCGCATCTGGCGATTGCTCAGGCTGCCGCCCGTGCCGGGCAGTTCGATCTGGCTTTGGCCCAGCTCGATATTGCCGACAAACTGAAACCCGGCTGGGATACCGCAGCCATGCTGAGGTTCGAAGTTTTAAGCAGGAACGGCGGCGACAAGGGAATGGCCTTCGCCCGGGATTACTTGCAGCGTTATCCTCAGGCCAACGAAGTTCGTCTGGCTTATGCCCGTTATCTGCTTAACCGCAACGATCTGGAGGAGTCGCGGCGTCAGTTCGAACTGTTGGCGCAGGCCTTGCCCGGCAGCGCTGAAATGCAACTGGCGATCGGCCTGATTTCTTTGCAGATGAACGAACTGGACGCTGCCGATGCGGCGTTTGCAAAAGCCTTGCAGGAACATTACGCGCAGCCGGGTGTGGTGCAGATTTATCTCGGGCAGGTGGCCGAAGCGCAACATCGGTATAACGATGCGGAAAACTGGTACCGTTCCGTCGGTCCGGGGCCGCAATACGTGATTGCGCAAATCAAATATGCGATGCTGCTGGCCAAGCAGGGTCATCTGGATCAGGCGAGGTCGTATCTGCATGCCGTCAAGGTCAACGACGATGCCGAACGCGTCGAACTGATACAGGCTGAAGCGGAAATGTTGCGTGAAGCGCACGACGATAAAGCGGTTTATACCGTGCTCGGCGACGCGCTGGCAAGCCGTCCCGATTCCATCGATCTGCTCTATGATCACGCAATGGCTGCCGAACGGCTGAACCATCTCGACATCATGGAAGCGGATCTGCGTCATCTGCTCAAATTGCAACCCGATCACGCGCAGGCATTGAATGCATTGGGCTATACGCTGGCCGACCACAATATACGGCTGCCGGAAGCGCTGAATTTGTTGCAGGAGGCACTGAAACTGGCTCCCAACGATGCGTATATTCTCGATAGCATGGGCTGGGCGCAATATCGCGTCGGCAACTTGCCGATGGCGGCCGATTTTTTAAGTCGTGCTTACAGCAAACTTCCCGATCCGGAAATCGCGGCCCATCTGGGCGAAGTGCTATGGGCGCAAGGCAAGCATGACGAAGCTCGCCAGGTATGGGACAAGGCGCTTGCGACGCATCCAAAAAATCAGGCTTTGCTGGATGTGACCGCCAAGTATAAGTAATTAAATAAATGAGGCTTTTTATAATTAGCTGCAGTTGCGCAGTCGTTTTTACGCTGTCGGGCTATGCAACCGCACCGGTTGCGCAGCCGCCGGCGACTCTGAACGCCACTCCCGAAAGCGCTTTTGATCTCGATGGCCGGATAGCGGTACGGTATGGACACGAATCTTCGCTCGCGAATTTGCATTGGCGTCATCAGCGGGACAGCGACAAGCTTACGCTGTCGACCCCGCTCGGACAGACAGTCGCCGTCATGACGCGCGACAGCCAGGGGGTAACGTTTACAGACGGCAACCGGCATATCCGTACCGCGCCTACCCTGGAAGACCTGAGCCAACAAATGCTGGGCTGGCGTTTGCCGTTGCGGGATTTGACTTACTGGGTGGTGGGTAGCGCGATTCCGCAGCAGGCTTACCGGGTGCGGACCGATACCGCGACGGGAGCGATAGAGTTGACCCAGTCGGACTGGCTGGTTACCTACAAGCGCTGGACAATCGTGAACGGCAAAGAGCTGCCAAGCAATCTGATCGTAACCGGCCATGGCGTTACCGTCCGTCTGATTATCGGCGACTGGCGTCTTGAGTAAATGAAACATCTGAGCTGCTTTGCTCCGGCAAAACTGAATCTTTTTCTGCATATAACCGGCCGGCGCGACGATGGTTATCATTTGCTGGAAACGGTTTTCCGTTTTATCGATTTCGGCGATACATTGAATTTGCTGCTGCGCGATGACGGCTTGATCGTTCGCACGCGGCCGTTGGCGAATGTCGGCGAAGAACAGGATTTGTGCGTGCGCGCAGCACGCCTGCTCCAGCAGCGCAGCGGAGCGCGTTTCGGAGCCGATATCACGCTCGAAAAGCGACTGCCTATGGGCGGAGGTCTGGGCGGAGGCAGTTCCGACGCGGCCAGCGTGCTGCTTGGTTTGAACCGGCTGTGGGGATTGAACTGGTCGCGTCAGCAACTGCAGGATATTGCGCTTGAACTGGGCGCAGACGTGCCTGTTTTCGTTTTCGGTTCAAATGCGTATGCTCGGGGAATCGGAGAAATTCTGCATGCCGTGGAACTGCCCCAGGCCTGGTACGTGGTTCTGATACCGCCGGTACAGGTATCGACCGCAAAGATATTTGCGCATGAGCAATTGACAAGGAACAGTAAAGCTATCAAAATAACGGACTTTTCCGGAGGTGGAAATACGCTGGAGAAACTGGGCGGCGCAGAGACGCTCGATACAGAAAAGTTGCGGCGCCAGACACGCAATGATTTGCAGGCGGTAGTAAGCGCGGAATATTCGCCGGTCGCAGAATGCCTTGCCTGGTTGAATTTGCATGCCGAAGCGCGCATGACCGGATCAGGCGCTTGCGTATTTGCGGAATTTCGCGACGAAGCGGCAGCCGAGAGGGTTTTTGCTGCAAGACCTGATGCAATGCGCGGGTTTGTGGCGCAGGGTCTGGACAGGCATCCGCAGTATGATTATGTGGTATGAAGCAGTTTAGTCAGTACAACAGGGGAGTCGCCAAGTGGTAAGGCATCGGATTTTGATTCCGACATTCGCAGGTTCGATCCCTGCCTCCCCTGCCAGATTTGAGTTGAAAGCGTGTAATGTGTGGTTACACGCTTTTGTTTTTTGTTGTCTGGTTGTCGTCCGTAGTCAGGGTGTTGTGGAGTAAGGGCTCGTTAATGAATAACCTGAACGCAGTAACCCTCCGGGCTGGAGTTGTTTTGGGCGCATGTCGGGATTGCAGGCCGCTTGTTGTGAATGACGCAACCGTGCGGTCTGTGCCTTGGCCTGTACCCGGAACAATCCGGGCTATGTCCATATTTATTATTAGCGAGCTCTGAGCAGTGGCCTACGATAGTTTGATGGTATTTGCCGGTAATGCGAATCCTCGGTTAGCCGAAGATGTAGTGCGTCATCTCAATATACATTTGGGGCGCGCAACCGTTGCACGGTTTTCCGATGGCGAAGTAATGGTCGAACTGCTCGAACACGTCCGCGGCAAAGACGTATTCGTATTGCAGTCGACTTGCGCGCCGACTAACGACAGCCTGATGGAAATCATGGTGATGGTCGATGCGTTGCGACGTGCGTCGGCGGGCCGGATCACTGCGGCGATACCGTATTTCGGTTATGCGCGACAGGATCGGCGTCCGCGCTCTGCGCGTGTTGCGATTACCGCCAAGGTCGTCGCCAACATGCTCACGGGCGCAGGCATAGACCGTTTGTTGACCATGGACTTGCATGCCGACCAGATACAGGGTTTTTTCGATATTCCTGTCGACAATATTTACGCATCGCCGATTTTGCTGGGCGATGTCTGGAAGCAATCATATCCCGATCTGGTCGTCGTATCGCCGGACGTTGGCGGCGTAGTGCGAGCTCGAGCCCTGGCAAAGCGGCTGGAATCGGATCTGGCCATCATCGACAAGCGCCGTCCCAAGCCGAATGTGGCTAAGGTCATGAATATTATCGGCGACGTAGAAAATCGCACCTGCGTCATCATGGACGATATGGTCGACACCGCCAATACCTTGTGCGAAGCTGCGCAGGCATTGAAGGATCGCGGCGCAAGACGGGTGCTGGCTTACTGCACGCATCCGGTTTTATCGGGCACCGCAGTGCAGCGGATCAATCAGTCGGCGATAGACGAACTGGTTGTCACCGACACGATTCCGTTACGGGATGATGCCAAAGCGAGTCCGCGTATCCGGCAATTGTCGGTGGCGGAATTGCTGGCGGAAACGATGCGCCGCATAAGTAACGAAGATTCGGTCAGTTCCTTGTTTATGGAATGATTTTCGGCGAACGTCGCGACGTTCGTCATTGTGTTCATCGTCTGGTCGCGGGGATGAATTAACCTACGGATTGCCGCTGTCGGCAGCCGTTATCAGCAGGAGTTGAAAATGGAAGTAATTGCACAAAAACGTGACGTACAGGGTAAGGGTGCGAGCCGCCGCCTGCGTCGTACCGGCAAGACGCCGGGAGTAATTTACGGCGGCAACCAGCCAGCCGTAAATATAGAGCTCGATCATAACGCTCTGTATTACGCGCTGAAGCGCGAATCGTTTCATGCTTCCGTGTTGACGCTGAATCTGGATGGCGTCAAGGAGGCAGTACTGTTGCGCGATTTCGTCATGCACCCGTTTCGCGTCGAAGTTCAGCACGTCGATTTTCAGCGCGTAGACAAGACTCATAAAATTCACGTCAGCGTACCGCTGCACTTTATCAATGCGGATATCGCTCCGGGCGTGAAGCTGACCGGCGGCATAGTGAATCACATCATGACGGAACTCGATGTAAGCTGTCTCGTGGACAGTCTGCCCGAGTTTATCGAAGTGGACCTGGCCGAGCTGACCGTAGGACATTCTTTGCATGTGTCCGATCTGAAGCTGCCTGAAGGTGTAGAATCTGTGCTCACGATCAAGG